>JAZDOX010000016.1:0-3309 GCA_043798215.1 Candidatus Omnitrophota bacterium
TCTGCAAAATTTTCATCGCAGGCTGCGGGATGATTCGTTACTTCCTGATAGGGGAATCTATGGCGCGCCCGGGGCGGGTCGAACGCCCAACCTTTGGTTCCGTAGACCAACGCTCTATCCAGTTGAGCTACGGGCGCGTCGTTCTAATCTATTATATCACAATAAGTTAAAATAAATTATGTCTCTTATGCGCATTGGTCACTTAGACCAAAGTACTATTTTTAAACGACTACAAATATTGATAAGTACTATATTTTAAAGACATTACGACAATAAATTTTTTTCAAATTTTTTCTACTTAAACTTAGGCATAACTTAGGCATAGTTCCCAGGAAGGGTGGGCTTGCTTAAAATTATCGCATCACCGCTAAATGTCGTACCAGCAACAGAAAGTACCGAAGCTCCTAAATCGGGACGAGGATATACATTTACAGTCTCAACTTCAGTATGTGGCGCGAGTCCCTCTACTGGCTTTACTTCGGCTTCGTTTAATGCCACAGTTGCAACTACGCCACTTAACGTTAAAGCTATCATAACTTTTGGTTTCATTGGTCATCAACTCCTCTTCAAAGGAAGAGAATATCACAAAAATCTGCCTTCGTCAATTCAGAGTTTAGGTGAGTAAAAACCCCTAATTTCCGCTTGACACCTATAGGTTCCCGCCATAGAATATAGCTGCCATTGAAAGGAGTGATGTGTACTTGAAAGCACTTTTGATGGCTCCTCTGTTCCGAAAGGAATGTATCCCGCATTCCTTGTAATACAGCGAGGGGACAAAATGGCAATAGGCAGGGTAGGTTAAAAAGGACACTCCCCGATAACCTCCAGCGGCCCGTAACCGCCGATTCACTTCCGATATAAAGTGTAAAGTCTACGTAATGGAGAATCGATACGGAATCCTTTGGCAAAGTGGGATCTTTGGCCGCTAATAGCGATAGACCGAAACAGAGACGCTTGTAGCTCACGCCTTTGGCGAAGTGAGGAACTATCTTCCCCTGCCTTAAAATCTGCCTCTAATAATTATTATTCGATTTCTAATCATCGGGGCAAGCTATTATTTAATTAGAACGGAGAAAAAACAATGCCTATACCTCCAGACAAACATACACGAGAATGCCCTTATTGCAAAAATATGGCTCAATTTAATCTCCTAAAAGACTCCCACGATGCTGCAAATGTCAGATCTGAGTATAAAAACGAAAAATCGTCGCTGCAAACAAACCTTATAGCTTCATATCGCTGCTGTGTTTGCGGCTGGCCTATATTTGTTAGCACTCGAGATCGAGCAATGTCGGTTATAGACATTTATCCTATCAATATCCCAACCGCATCTTCGGATATACCTGAAAAAATTCGTAATATCTTTCTCGAAGCGCTTTGCGATTTCGGAATAAAGTCTTGGAATTCCACAGCTACAATGTGCCGCCGCACAGTTCAAGAGCTTGCTATGGAAAAAGGAGCGACTGGAGATACTTTGTTTGCTCAAATTGATGATTTAGCCTCAAGACAAATAATAACTCAAGATCTTAAGGATTGGGCACATGAAATACGCATCCTCGGTAAAGAAGGGGCACATGCCGATGTTCCAACCGATGTCGGAGAAGAAGAGGCTAAATTCGCCATTGATTTTACTGAAGATCTCTTAAACTTCGTTTATGTTTTAAAAGCCCGCCTGCAGAAAAGACGTCAAGAAAGACAAAGGTAAACCCGGCCGGTTGATAGCTCAAATCCTAACTCCTCCCACTAATCTAGGCATATTTTTAGGCATAGCGGATTTCGTAAGAGTGGATATTTAGGGGAGTTATGAATTCGTTTGGATGTTCCGTAGACCAACGCTCTATCCAGTTGAGCTACGGGCGCGTCTTAAAAGGCATTTTAAATAATACTACTTAAGAGGACGTAAGTCAATTTCTACCTGTAATTAGTAAATTGCAGGGCTAGGGGAAAATCTATGCTCCGCAGGTGGCTTATCACGGCCTGAAGGTCGTCCTTCTTGGGCGATGAGACCCTTATCTTTTCGCCCTCTATCTGCGTCTGGATCTTCGGGTTGAGGTCTTTGATTATCTTGACGAGGTCCTTTTGCTTCTCGCGCTCCAGCCCGCTCACAAGCTCGATAACCTGGCGGAATGTCCCTTCAAAGGCCTTTTCCGGCTCCTTATAAGTAAGGGCTTTTAACGAGATGCTGCGCTTCACCATCCTTCCGTCCAGTATGTCCCGCAGGGAACGAAGCTTAAAGTCGTCATCGGCGATAAGGGTTATCTTCTTCTCCTCGCGGCTGTAGTCGATCGAGGACTTGCTTCCTTTGAAATCGTATCTCTGTGAGAGTTCCTTCTTCGCCTGGTTGACCGCGTTATCGACCTCCTGCAGGTCGATCTCCGAGACTATATCGAAAGAAAAATTAGCGGCCATTTCTTACTCCTGATGGAGGCTAACGTGGTCGTTCATTTTTCTCTTGCCCCGGCTTTTTTGAGAATCTCCGCTGCTGCGGTATCGCCGCATTCTTGAGCCTGCCTCAAGGGCGACTGGTCCCCGGCTCTCGCATTCACATCGGCACCCTTTGAGATCAGTAATTGGATCATATCCGCGTTCCCCTTCAAATTGCTTGCATACAAAAGAGGCGTCTTGCGGGAGAAATCTCTAGCATTCACATTGGCGCCTTTCGAGACAAGCAATTTCGCAGTCTCATAACGCCCCGGTTGATAGCTCCTTGCGGCGTATATTAAAGGCGTTCTGGCTTCCCCGTCCATTTCGTCGACTAATGCGCCCCTGGAGATGAGCAGCTCCGCTGCATCCCTGTTACCTCCTCCGGCGGCAAACATCAACGCCGACTTGCGCCATGTGTCCCTTAGATTTACGTTGGCGCCGTGCGAAAGCAACAACTTTACCAGTTCTGTCTTTTGAGGCGCGGCGAGCATCAAAGCCGTACGCTCATCTTTATCCCTGTCGTCTACATTGGCCCTCCTTGAAAGCAAGAGCTTCGCCGCTTCTAACCGGCCGTTTTCAACGGCCAGCATCAATGGTGTCCTCGAATAATTATCTTTGGCATTGATATTTACGACTTTCCGCAGGATGAGATTGATCTTTTGCGTGTCGCCGGCCTTTGCAGCTTCGAAGAGAGCGTTTTCGTCGTAAGACGAAGGAGACGCATATGAAAAATCCGGATTCGCACCTATTTCGTTGATATTTGCGCCCTTGGCAATGAGCAGCCCCGCAATATCCTTTCTATCCTTTTTATTATAGTCATTATGCTTATAATCATTTATATTTAGTTGGGCGGCCAACATTAATGCCGACTTGCGCTCTTTGTCC
>JAZDOX010000045.1:0-16723 GCA_043798215.1 Candidatus Omnitrophota bacterium
CTTGAAGCTCCTTTTGATCTTTTTTTGTAAGTTTTAACTTTTTGGCTCTAGCCATGGGTATCTCCTCCTTAGAGATTAGTTTATCACAGCTAGATTTTTTTACAATCAATTCATCAATTTGTGTTACAATGCACTAGTGCAGGGGTCTGGCCCTGTGTCGGCCCGTCGGAATCCGCTTAATCTGCACCTGCAATTAACATGGGAGGGGAGATGGTAAATTTATCCGCTTGTTTTTTGAGGCATTTATTATCTAAGTCAACAAACCAACAAACCAACAAATCCGCAAACCCGATAACCAGAACGGGATTTACCCCGTTAGAGAAAATGCGTTTTTCCAGAGAACGAGGTTCTCTAACGGGGTTTACTTTCGTTGAGATTTTACTTGTGGTGGTGATTATCGGCATATTGGCCTCAATGATCTTGCCGAGATTTGTCGGAAGATCCGAACAGGCCAGGCAGGCTGCCGCGCGCGCGGATATAAACGCCAGCATTGCCACGGCCTTGGATATGTTCGAGCTGGATAACGGCCAGTATCCCGATAAATTGGACGATCTTATCGTAACGCCGTCTTCTGCTATAAATTGGAACGGTCCGTATCTTAAGAAAAAACCCACAGACCCATGGGGCCGCGAATATATCTATAAACTTACAGCCGATAAAAAAGATTATGAACTTGTTTCTTACGGCAAGGACGGCGTTGCGGGCGGTGTAGATGATATTTCGAATAGGGAAGTCTCAGATTCTTCACGGGAATAATTCAGCCGGATTATCGAGTTATTTTCTGGTGAGCGGGTTAGCGGGTGAATGGGTGAACGGGTTAGCGCATTGCAAACCGGCAAACCGGCAAACCGGCAAACCCGATAACCGGTTACTAACGGGGTTTACCCTTATCGAATTATTATTTGTTGTGGCAATACTTTTATTTGTTACGGCTTTGGCCGTGCCGCGATTCAAGGGCGCGTTTGATTTTTTGCGCGCGCAGGATTTTGTATTTGACATAGTGGCTTTTTCCAGATTTGCTGAAGCAAAATCTGTTTCAGGGGGAGGAATAAACAGGTTGGTTATCGATATAAGTAACAGAGTTATGACAGTAGAAAGCTTTTGCGTGACAGAAAATAACGGTGTGGCAAAAGAAGATTGGTATTTGGAAAAATCAAGGAGGATTCCCGATTATTTGCGGTTTGACCCTAACGAGGATAAGATAACGTTTAAATTTTATCCTGATGGGTCATCGGAGGCAGCGGTATTTAAAGTAACGACGGCCTCGGGTAAGAATTATATCATTTCAACGGAACCGGCGACTGGTTATGTTAAAGTTAATGAATCTTCGCAATAAAAAGGGGTATCTTCTGCTGGAGGCCGTGGTGAGCATTGCGGTTGTAGCCATAGCGCTGGTTGTTATTCTGCGTTCTTTTGCCTCGTCTTTGCGCGCTTCCAAGATATCGCAGGAATACTTCTCGGCAACTTTATTCTTGAATAACAAGTTATGCGAATTGGAACAGAAAGTTCGGCTCAAAGGGGGATTGAACACGAGCGACAGCAAAGAAGGGGAAATTCCCGGGACCGGATATAAACTAAACGTCAGCATTGAGGATCTCGGGGAGATTGAAAATCTGGCAAGCGTTAAAGCGGTTATTTTCTGGGAAAACTTAAGAAGGCGCGAGAAGATCGAGGTGGAAACTTTTATGAGATATAAAGATGAAATTTAACGCTTCTTTCGGCGGTTTTACACTGATAGAACTTATAATAGCTGTTACGGTATTTTCCGTGGTAATTTTAACGGTTTACCTCTCTTTTGGCGTGGGAATACGAGCCTGGCGCGAAGCGGAAGGCAGTTATAAATTAAGGCAGCAGGCCCGGCAATCTTTAGATATCATTGGGCGCGAATTAAGGAACGCGGTTAATTTCGCTCCCATTCAATTTGAGGGCGGCAAGGATTGGATTAGGTTCGCTTCTTCTCCGGTTGCGCGGGATTCAGACAGTGTTTGCGGGGGCGTATTTGAAATGGAATATTTTATCGAAGAAGATAGCGGCGCGGATAAGTCTGCCGGCGCCGCGGAAAAATCTCTTTATAGAATTTGCCGGACATATAAAGAGTCTTTGCAGGAAGACAGCGAACTCAAGAAAGACGCGGCTAAATCACTTTTGATCTCGGGACTGTCGGGTTTTAAGCTGAGATACGCGCGCAGAGAAGATGAGAATATAATTTGGGTGGATAACTGGGAAAAGGATAATAAATGCATTCCTTTTGGCGTTGAATTAAGTTTAATCTTTGCTTCTTCGCGCGCAGATGAGACGCCAATCGTTTTTTCCGAGATTATCTTGATGCCGACGGGTGTTTTAAAAGAAATAGAGGCGTTAGCTCCTTAATGAGTTCAAGAAAGCAAAGCGGCGCCATTTTGATTATAACGCTATGGATTATAGCTATTCTGGCGGCGCTTTCTGTGGGTATAGGCGGCAGAGCGGGACTTGATATTAAGCTTGCCGGTTTTTACAGGGATAATATGAGAGTTTTATATTTGGCAAAAGCAGCGATAGAAAGAGCAATTGCCGAGAAACAGAAGGACGCGGCAGATCCGGATAATAAATCCGATTCATTGAATGAGAGCTGGTCAGACAATAAAGACCTTTTTTATAATCACGCCATTGAAGGTATGGCAAACACATCTTATACGGTGAGTTATGGCTACAAAGAAGACCTTTCTGATAAAGGCAGCGTTTTATACGGAATGATGGATGAGGCCTCAAAGATAAACATAAACAAAATCGTAAATCCGGAAACCAGCGAGATAGATATGGCAAGGAAAGGGCATTTTGAGAATTTATTACAGATTGTTTGCGGGCTTAACGCTTCGCAGGCGGCTTCGCTGTCGGAAGCTCTTATCGATTGGATTGATGCCGATCATATTGCTTTGGCGACATCAGAGGATGAAGATGAGAAATATTATCAGGATGCGGGAGGGGTAAGTTACTGTAAGAATTCAGCGCTTGAGTCATTGGAGGAGCTGCCGCTTATCAAAGGTTTCGAGAGCGTAATTCTTTATGGAGATAAACAGCAGGGTAAGTGCGGCATAATCGATTTTGTCACTATTTATACAGATGGTCGGGTTAACGTGAACACTGCCCCTAAGGAGGTATTGGAGTCTCTCGGTTTTACTGCCGACCAGGCAGGAGACGTAATTAGTTATAGGAAAGGCCAGATGGAATCTTCAACGGGCGGCGTTATAACAGGATTGGAAAATTTGACGGATGCAACGATAGTTTATTCGGATTCCGAAAATATCGGCAACATAAACGAAATAATCCCGTATCTATCAACGACCTCAGATACTTACAGATGTTATGTAACCGCTAACGTAAATAGAGTTAAAAAGAAGATAGACTGCGTTGTTTCGGTGGTTTCCGGTGAACTTCCCGGTTTTAAGTATTGGAAGGAGTATTGATTTTTTATTATGCGTATATTCAAGGATAAAATTATACTTTCCATTGAGATAAGCGAAGATTGTCTTAAGCTGATATCGATATCGAGCAAGGCCAAAAAATCGCAGATAACCGGCCGTATTTTTAAGGAACTGCTTTCATCGGATTCGGTTGAAGTCGAGGCGCAGTTGCGGCAGGCATTGAAGGAGCTTGACGCGGCGCCGCAGGAGATAATACTTGTGATACCAAGGCAGTCGGTTACAACAAAGACGGTAAAATTGCCTTCGCGCGATCCTCTCGAGATAGAGGAGATGGCCGGTTTTCAGGCCTTGAAACAGATTCCTTATTCCAAGGATGAAATAATCTATGGTTTTAAAGTTATAGGCGTGGATGCTGAAGGGTATTCGGATGTTATGCTGGTTATTTGCCATAAGGACGCGGTTGAGCGCCCTATCGCCGCGTTAAAAAATTGCGGACTTATTCCCGCAAAGGTAACTTTAAGTTCTTTCGGGTTATTGAATTGGTTTAATCTTGATGAGGAATTAAGGCGGAAAGCGGATATTTCCGCGGTTATGGTTGTCGAGTGCGATATGAAAGACAGCGATATAGCCATAATTCGGTCGGGCAGGTTGATTTATACCAGAGGCCTGGCTTTTGGCGCCTCGGAGGGTATTCGATACGCGGAAAGATTAATATCGGATATAAAAAAGACGCTTACGGTCTATGAAAAGGAGACCAAAGCTGGACATCCTGCCGAGGTTGTCTTTACCGGCAGCATATCGGCTTTAGCCGATTCGGCGGGGTTGATAAAAGAATCTTTAAATATGCCGTCAGAAATCATAGGTTCTTTCAAGAACATTTCTTTGAATGTTACCGCCGAGGAAGCATCTTTAGAAGCAAAGACCTCGTATTCTTCGCTTATTGGAAGCATTGCCGGCCCTGAAGAAGTCGATTTATTGCCGCGTACGCTGAAATTTGCCCTCGCCGCCCGCCTCAAAAAAAGAGATTTTATGACAGCGGTTATTTTGATGTTTTTTGTGGTTGCCTCGTTGTCTTATGCGGTGGTAAATAAAATAGCGCGGAAGGAAGGGGTTTTAAGGGATCTCGAGTCTATATTAAAGGAGACCAATCCTGAAGCTCAAAGATTAGACAAGATGAGGCTGGTTTCCGAGATAATAAAATCTCAATCGAAGAAGAAGAAAGAGGCCCTTGATATTTTAAATGAGCTGTATAAGATCATCCCTTCGGATATATATCTTGTTATGTATACTTACGAGGGCGGGATGATAGAGCTTAAAGGCACGGCAAGCGTTTTATCGGAGGTTTTCCGGCTGGTTACAATATTGGAAAACTCGCCGTGTTTTCAAAATGTCCGCGTTAGATACGCGACTAAACGAAAAGCCGGTTCGCAGGAATTTGTTGATTTTGAAATTGCCTGTTCTGTATGCGAAAATCCGGCAGAGGGGAAATGATGCTATCAAGCCTCTCAAAACGCGAAAAGACCCTGTTTTATATTATCCTGACTTTGATTATCGTATGGATTGCAACGGTATTTATAGTTAAACCTTTTGTTGATAAATGGATGAAGATCGAGGAAAAAATGTATTTAACTTCCCTTAGGGTCGAGAAGAATCGCAAGATCTTAAGTTTCAAGGAAAGGATTCAGAGCGAATATGACAATTTCGCTTCCGCGGTTAAGATGCAGGGTTCCGAGGAAGAAGAGATGGCTAAGTTCTTGACGGAGATAGAATCGTTAGCGCAGGTTTCCTCGGTGCATATAAGCGATATAAAGCCGCGCCCTGTCAAGAAAACCGTATTTTATGACGAATATATTATTGAGGTCGAGGTGGAGGGGGATATTGCGCAGATATCCAAATTTATATATGACATACAAAATTCCCCGCGGTTATTAAAGATAGACAAATTTTCTTTGGGCACTAAAGGCGCCGCCAGCGCTCTTCTTAAATGCGATATTTTAGTAGGCAGGATTCTGATCCCCTAAGAAGAGAACGGGCAGGCGCCGATGCCTTGTGGCGGGAATGACGAATACATAATTATACCCATTATATTTATGTAATAATTCAAATCGTAGGGGCGAGGTCGCCTCGCCCGCAGGAAAATATTCTAACAAGAATAATAAATTCAATCGCATTAAAAAACTATTTGACAGTAACATAAAATGTCGCCATAATGTTGGATGAATACAATAGGCATACACATATGAAATATTATGATTGGAATGACGAAAAAAATAGGATGCTCCGGAAATTACGCGGAGTATCATTTGAACAGGTGGAATTGGCGATAGAATCAGGAGATTTAGTTGACCGCGTAAAACATCCAAATCCTGATAAATATCCGAATCAGAAAGTATTTTTGGTAAATATTGAGAATTATATCTATTCGATGCCATATGTTGAAGATAATGAAAAAATATTTTCGAAAACAATAATACCAAACCGCAAAGCAACAAAAAAGTATTTAGGAGGCAAAAGATGAAAAGAACAGCGTACTTGGATAAAAACGAGATGAAATTGGCAAAATCGCTTGAAAATGAAAAGTGGGTTTCCGATCTTACCAAGAAAGAAAAAAAGCAATACGAGGAATACGCCCGCTATAGTTTGAATAAGCAGAAGAGAATCAATATCCGAATGACCGAACGAGATTTAAAGAAAATTCAAGTTAAAGCGGTTGAAGAAGGAATACCATATCAATCCCTCATCTCAATGTTGATTCACAAATACAACGAAGGGAAAATGCTGATTAATCAGAAAATAGTGTAACAAGACATCGCTCCAGCAAACAGCAAAATAAGCAAAATAGGGGACGTCTCAAAAAGAGACAGGTTAGGAAGCGGAGTGTCCCAAAGTCACACGTCCCTAATCATCTGCTAATCATCTGCCAAATCACCATAAAAATATGCAATCGGACGCGTTTGTTATTATGCCAAACCATATTCATGGAATAATTGTAATAGAATGTCCTGTAGGGAACGGGCCTGCCCGTTCCGTTGACGAAAATAATAATTTATCCGTTGTTATCGGTTCGTATAAGTCCAGTGTCACAAAACAAATCAATCGAATAAATAATGCTGGCTTCAAATGGCAAAAATCATTTTACGATCACATCATTCGTAATGATAAATCGTTAAATAGTATTCGTGAATATATTGTAAATAATCCCTTAACATGGGATAAGGATGAAAATAATCCTATGAATTATAAAGTAACGGTTCAGGCAGGCCTGAACCCTACAGGATAAATTCGATATAATAAAACCATAACATTTCACTCCCCGTAAGAGGCGGGAATTGAGCAGCTACAATATGTTGTCGCGGCGTGTTTGTCTACCCGCCTCAGGCGGAATGAGCACGTAATAAAGTTAGGGGACGTTCCCAAAAAAGTTAGGGGACGTTCCCAAAGGGGACACCCTGTTTGGTTTAAATTACAGGCTTTTTTGAGTTGCATTTTTACGGTTTTTTGGGTATAATTTTAGACTAATATGGTAAATAAATTATTTGAAGCGTTAACGCCTTTGGCGCCGTATGTACTGGCTTTTATTCCGATTTTTGTCGCCGTGAATGGATTGGGGAATCTGCCGCTTTATTTTTCTTTGACCGAGGGAATGACTTCTGAAGAGCGGCGTAAAGTGGTCCGAAACAGCATAATAGTGGCAACTATTATAGCGGTTATATTTATGTTTTTGGGCCATATTTTTTTACGCCTTATGGGTGTTACGGTTCCGGATTTCAGGATAGCCGGCGGAATTTTACTGCTAATTTTATCGGTTCATTTGCTTTTGCCCGGGGAGGAGAAGAGAGGCCTGGTCTCAACAGACGTGGGAGTTTTTCCTTTGGGCACGCCGCTCATAACAGGTCCGGCGGTATTGACCACGATATTAGTTTTAAGAGATGCCTACGGCATTATCCCGACCTGCGTAGCGATTATTTTAAATATGATTATTATGTGGGCTATATTATGGAAAGCGGATTTTCTATTAAGATTGTTAGGCAAGGCTGGTTCCCGCGCATTTTCCAAGGTCGCGGATATATTTTTGGCGGCGATCGCGGTTATGATGATAAGGATTGGAATACTCGAAATATTACTGAGTCTATTGCAGGCTAAAAAATAACATGAGAAATGTGGTTACGTTTATAATGGCGGGTGGAAAAGGCGAAAGGCTGTTTCCTTTGACGAGGGACAGAGCCAAGCCGGCGGTGCCTTTCGGCGGGATATACAGGATTATCGATGTTACGTTGTCGAATTGCATTAATTCCGGCTTAAGAAAGATCCATGTTCTAATCCAGTATAAATGCAATTCTCTCATAAGACATTTGAGGCTGGGATGGAATATCTTCGATGCGGAACTTGGCGAATATATAGATATCGTGCCCGCCCAGATGAGAGTGGATGAGAGATGGTATGTAGGCACGGCGGACTCTATATTTCAAAATTTGTATTTTGTCGAGACGGAAAAACCCGATCATATACTTATCCTTGCCGGGGACCATATCTATAAAATGAATTACGCCGCGATGGTAGACTACCATATCGCGAAAAAGGCGGATTGCACGGTTGCGGTTGTTGAGATGCACAAGAAAGACTCGCAGAATTTTGGAGTCGTGGAGGTTGATTCTGACAGCAGGATATTGGGGTTTGAGGAGAAGCCGGAGGTCGGTAAGGCTATTCCGGGAAACTCGGGACATATCTACGCTTCTATGGGAATCTATGTCTTTAGCACGTCCGTCTTAAAAGAAGAACTTGTTGTTGACGCTCATAACAAGGAAAGCAAACATGATTTCGGCAAGAATGTCATACCGGCGATGGTTAATAAAAGGGCCAGGGTATTCGCCTACAATTTTAAGGATGAGAATAAGAATGAAGCGCAATATTGGCGCGATATTGGGACGCTGGACGCCTATTATGATACCAATATGGATTTGATTAATGTTACCCCGATATTTAATTTATATGACAAGGAATGGCCCATAAGGACATATATGGAAAAGTGCCCGCCGGCCAAGTTCATATTTGCCGGCGGCGAAGACAACAGGCGCGTCGGGTCGGCGCTTGATTCTATGATCTCCGGCGGCTGCGTTATCTCCGGCGGACGCGTTGAGCGCTCGATACTTTCGCCTAATGTCCGCGTAAATAGTTATTCCGAGGTACTGGATTCGATAGTTATGGAAGGGGTTGATATCGGTCGTAACGCCAAGATACGGCGGGCGATAATAGACAAAGACGTGAAAATCCCGCAGGGCGCCAGGATCGGTTATGATTTAGACGAAGACAAGAAGCGGTTTTTAGTGACGGAGTCGGGTTTAGCGGTTGTGGCGAAAGGCACGGTAATCGAAAGATAGAATTACCGATGCGCCCATTATTTATCGAAGGCTCAATAGCGGATACCCGCGCGCGCAAGACAATCTAAGCGCGGTTACGCCCAAGGCTTTAACCCGCCTTCGCGGAATTCCCCACCTGTAAGGGTGGGGATGGATAGCGAGAAATTCCGCTTCGGCGAGGTTTTCGCTTAGCCGAAGCGAGGGAAAAGATTCCACGCCTGTAAGGGCGTGGAGCTTCAATCTTTGAATTTCATTTAAATTTAATATCTCATGGAAGGCAGGTTTGCGCGGCGGGAAATCCGCGGTGTCAAATTTGCGATTTGAGAGGATTATGCGATTATTATGGAGAAAAATATGGAAGATAAATCATTTAAGATAGGAAATAAGGAGTTCAGGTCAAGGCTGCTTGTTGGAACCGGAAAATACCCGGATTTAAATATTATGGAGCGCTCATTAGAGGCTTCAGGCGCGGAGATCGTGACAGTGGCGATAAGGCGGCTTAATCTTGATAAGCCGCGCCAAGAAGAATCTTTGCTTGACCGAATTGACAGGAATAAATATACTATATTGCCTAACACCGCCGGTTGCTATACGGCAGAAGAAGCTATACGCGTAGCGCGCATAGCCAGGGGGATGGGCTTGTCGGATATGGTAAAGCTCGAGGTTATAGGGGATGAGAAGACTCTTTTTCCCGACACTGTGGCTTTGTTGGAGGCCACAAAGGTTTTAGTGAAAGAAGGTTTTATCGTGATGCCTTACACTAACGATGATCCTATTATGGCGAAGAGGCTTGAAGAAGCCGGCGCGGCCTGCGTAATGCCGTTGGCCGCTCCCATAGGTTCTGGAATGGGCATATTAAATCCATTGACGATCAGATTTATACTTGAGACGGTCAAGATGCCGGTTATAGTAGACGCGGGGGTAGGCACGGCTTCCGATGCGGCCGTGGCTATGGAATTGGGTTGCGACGGCGTTTTGATGAATACCGGAATTGCTGGAGCGATGGATCCTGTCGGGATGGCGCGCGCGATGAAATTAGCGGTTGAATCAGGAAGGCTGGCTTTTATCTCAGGCAGGATACCCAAGAAACAGTATGCCTCTGCTTCCAGCCCCAAAGAAGGGATTATTAAATAAACGTTATTAATGGAACGATATGGTAAGAAAAGCGCGATTGAGCGATGCTAAAGCGATTCATAAGCTTATAAATTATTACGCGAAAAAGAACATTATGCTGCCGCGCGCTCTGAATGATATATGCGAAGCCATCAGGGATTTTTGGGTTTATGATGATGGCGGGATTCTGGGGTGCGCAGCGTTGCGTGTTTATTCGGATGAATTGGCCGAGATCCGGTCTTTGGCCGTTGATAAGTCAAGCATCCAGAGAGGCATTGGAAGCGAGTTATTAGGGGGGTGTGTCAAGGAAGCGGCGAGATTGGGGATAGATAAAGTTTTCGCGCTTACCGTTGTTCCGGGTTTTTTTGAAAAATCAGGTTTTCGCGCCGTGGATAAATCGAAGCTTCCCCAGAAGATATGGACAGATTGCGCGGTTTGCTCTAAACTCGATAAGTGCGATGAGATAGCTTATATAACGAGGTTAAAATAAATGGGATACACAATAACTGAAAAGATACTGTTGGATCATACGGATAAGAAATCAATCTCTCCGGGCGATTTAGTCGAGTGCAAGGTGGATTTGGCTCTTGGAAATGATGTTACAGCGCCCCTGGCGATAGCGGAGTTTGAGAAGACGGGAGCGAAGAAGGTCTTTGATAATAAAAAGGTGGCGCTTGTGCCGGATCATTTCTCTCCCGCGAAGGATATAAAGTCCGCCGAGCAGTTGAAAATTTTGAGAAATTTTGCCAAAAAGTACCGTATCTTGCATTATTATGAGGTTGGGCGCATGGGAATCGAGCATGCCTTGATTCCCGAAGAAGGCTTGTCTCTTCCGGGCGAGTTAATTATAGGCGCGGACTCGCATACCTGCACTTACGGAGCCGTTGGCGCTTTTTCAACGGGTGTCGGGTCAACAGATCTGGCGGCTGTCTTTGTCAGAGGCAGGCTTTGGTTTAAGGTTCCCGAATCGATAAAGTTTATCTATAGTGGAAAACTTAATAAATGGGTCGGAGGAAAAGACCTGATCTTGTTTACGATAGGCGATATCGGCGTTGACGGCGCGTTGTATAGGGCTATGGAGTTTACGGGCGAGGTTATATCGCGGCTTTCTATGGATGACAGATTTAGTATGTGTAATATGGCTATTGAAGCCGGCGGAAAGAATGGCATAATGGCCGCCGATAAGACAACTTTGGATTACGTGAGGCAAACGATGAAAAAATCAGGGAAGAGAAGATTTAAAGTTCACCAGAGCGATAAAGACGCGCGATATTCACAGATTAAGGAATATGACGTCTCAGGATTGGAGCCGCTGGTCGCTTTTCCGCCATTACCCTCAAACGTCAAGCCGGTGAGTAAAGCCAAGAATATAAAGATTGATCAAGCTATTATAGGTTCCTGCACTAATGGCAGGATAAGTGATTTGAGACAGGCGGCGAAAGTATTGCGAGGCAGGAAGGTGCATAAGGATGTCCGAACGATTATTTTTCCGGCCACGCAGTCAATATATCTTGAGGCGGTAAAAGAGGGCTTAATCGAAGTTTTTATTAGAGCGGGATGCGCGGTCTCGACGCCTACCTGCGGCCCCTGCCTGGGAGGGCATATGGGCATTTTAGCGGAGGCGGAACGCTCTATCGCGACCACTAACAGGAACTTCATCGGAAGAATGGGACATCTAAAATCCGAGGTTTATCTTTCAAATCCCGCGGTTGCCGCCGCCAGCGCCATTAAAGGCAGAATCGCTCACCCGGAGGAAGTCCTATGATATTAAAAGGCCGTGTATGGAAATTCGGCGACGATGTTAATACCGATGAGATAATTCCGGCGAAGTATCTGGTTACTACCGATGCTTCAGAGTTAGGAATTAATTGTATGGATGGAATAGACCCCGGTTTCTCAAAGAAGATATCAAAGGGTGATATTATTGTGGCGGGAAAGAATTTCGGGTGCGGCTCAAGCCGTGAACATGCCCCGCTTTCAATAAAAGGATGCGGCATATCGTGCGTGGTGGCGGAGGGCTTTGCCAGGATATTTTTCCGCAACAGCATAAATATCGGGCTTCCGATATTTGAGTCTGTTCCTGCCGTCAGGGGTATTGATGCCGGCGACGAGGTGGAGGTTGATGCGGAGAAAGGCGAGATAAAAAACTTAACAAAGAATCAAACATACGGCGCGAAGCCGTTGCCGGAGTTTATCCGCAAACTTATCGAGGCCGGCGGGCTTATGAAATGGGTGACTAAAAAATGAATAAATATAGAATAGCGGTTATTGGCGGGGACGGCACAGGGCCGGAAGTAGTCAACGAGGGATTGAAGGTTTTGAAGGCGGCGAGCGCCAAGTTTGGCATTGATTACGAGACCAAGGTTTTTGATTTTGGCGGAAAAAGGTATCTTGAGACGGGCAAAACTATCGATGATCGCGACATCGAGGAATTAAGGACTTTTTCAGCGATTTACTTAGGCGCCATAGGGCATCCGGAAGTAAAGCCGGGCATACTCGAGATGGGCGTACTCTTAAAGCTCAGATTTTCGCTCGACCAGTATATAAATTTGCGGCCTATAAAATTATACAACCCGGATTTTTGCCCGCTGAAAGACAAGAAGCCCGAGGATATAGATTTTGTGGTTGTGCGGGAGAATTCCGAAGGGTTATATAAGGGTATGGGTGAGTTTAGAGATAAAGGCAGCGCCAATGAGGTGGCCATTCAGATTTCATATAATACCCGTAAAGGCGTTGAGCGTTGTATCCGCTACGCGTTTGAGTATTGCAGAAAGCGCGATAAAAGAAAGAAACTGACGCTTTGCGGAAAGACCAACGTCTTGACCTATGCATGGGATTTATGGGAGAGGACATTCAACGAGGTGGCGAAGGAATACCCTGACATAACCACTGGTTACGCGCATGTTGACGCCGCCACGATGTGGTTCGTGAAGAATCCGGAATGGTTTGACGTTATAGTGACGGATAATATGTTCGGCGACATAATTACCGATTTAGGCGCTATGATACAGGGCGGGATGGGCATAGCCGCGGGCGGGAATATAAATCCGCGGGGCGTTTCTATGTTTGAGCCGATAGGCGGCTCGGCGCCGAAGTATACCGGAAAGAATATCATAAATCCTTTGGCTGCGATTTGCGCTATGGCTATGATGCTTGATAATTTGGGAGAGACTGCCGCCGCCAAAGCGGTCGAAGCCGCGGTAATAAAACTTGTCGGCAGTAAATTGAAGTCGCTTGCCGCGGGCAAGATGGGTTATAGCACAACGGAAGTCGGGGATATCATCTCGGAATTAGTATGCCGTAACATTAATTCATGGTAGCGCTTGGAGACAGCAAACGCTTATTCTTCGAGCGACTCCGCCTGAGGCGGATGAGTCGAGAAGTTCTACCGCTTGTCCCTGTCTGCCCTCGGCTTCGCTCGCCTCGATTTGCCATCGGCGAAGCGGGCCGAGAGGCGAGTCGACACCTGTCTGCGTGCCTGCCTGAGCGCGAACGCTCGCAGTCAGGCGGAACGCACAGGCACAGGCAGGCATATCCGTAGTTCTCGACTTGGCCATTGGCCTCGCTCGAACAGTATAAGAATTAAGTTTACAATGAATTAGTATGATAAAGATTTAAAAAGTTTACATTAGATAATTTTTTCTTGATAATAAACCCCGTTAGAGAATTACATTCTTTTACCCCGTTGGATAGTAAGCATCTAACGGGGCGAGCGGTCTGCGCCGATGGTAGTTTAATACCACCGTTGGCTTTAAGTGGAGATAAATGCCGATTAAAATCGGCTTGTCCTGTTAGAAATAAATTTCTAAAGGATGAACTTTCTCTAACGGGGTAAATATTTTTGTGATATAATTTAAGCGGAGGCGGAGGGGGGGAATTGGAGATGAATAAGATGTCCTATGCCGTTAGAATAGACTCTTCCTTGATAAAGAAAATAAAAGAATTTTGTCTCGGTCATGGCGTAAAACAGGGTTTTTTTATAGAGAAGGCCATCAAGGAACAGTTAATTCGCGAAGAACTGACGGAAGATCTGCTTGATTTCAAGAATCTTTATATTCAGGAAAATTCAGCGATAAGCTTTGAAGATTATCTTAAGAAGAGAAAAGCGTCTTGATGTATAAACTTAAGATAATCAGTCAAGCGCAAAGAGATCTCGATGCCTTACATGGGGAGATTTTTGAAAAGATAAAGAAGAAGATTTTAAGCCTCTCCGGTAATCCGCGTTGTGTCGGAATAGTAAAACTTACTCAAGAAGAAGGCTATCGCATTAAAGTGGCAGACTATAGAATATTATACAGAATAGACGATAGATTAAAAGAAGTGATAATTTATCGTGTTAAGCATAGAAGAGAAGTTTACCGTTAGCTATGACAAGAAGGCAAGAGAGATGAGAAAAGATAAATATAACGTTTGCGTTGTCGGAGTGGGTGTTGTCGGCATTGAGATGCTGCGCGTTTTACGTCAGCGCGGGTTTCCATTGAATGAGCTTCGGGTTCTGGCCAGGAGCGCGAGGGAAATAGAGGTTGACGGGCAAAGATATTCCGTAAGAGCGATTGCTCCAGAAGAATTTAACGGAATCGACATAGCTTTATTCGCGGGAACAGAGGGTGAAAAGGGTGCGGCGGTAACATACGCCAAAGAGGCCGTAAAGAGAGGGGCCGTTGTAATCGATAACGGCGCCGATTTTCGGATGGACCCCGATGTTCCGCTGGTGGTTCCCGAAGTAAACCCAAAAGACATAAACCCCATTAGAAATTGGTTCCTTAAGGGATCCTTGGATATTTCTAACAGGGCAAGAAAACATAAAGGAATTATCGCTAATCCGAATTGCTCGACAATCCAAATGGTCGTGGCCTTGCAGCCGATTTATAAAAAAGCGGGAATCAAGAGAATTATAGTTACTACTTTGCAGGCTTCATCAGGCGCGGGCAAATCGGCGGTTGAACAGCTTAAGGAGGAGACTTCCATAATAGCCTCAGGCGGATACTCGAACGTGAATGTGAATTCCGCCAATAGAAGTATGCCACAGCAGCTTGCTTATAATGTCTTTCCTCATATCGGAGGTTTCGCGGAATGCGATTACACAAGCGAGGAATGGAAGTTAGTCAAAGAGACCCATAAAATTATGCACGATGATAAAATAAAGATCTCAGCGACTACGGTAAGGGTTCCTGTCAGGACCGGTCATTCCGAGTCTGTATATATCGAAACCGGAGAAGTTCTTACTCCGCGTCAGGTTAGGGGATTGCTGGCGAAAGCGCCGGGGATAGTGGTTATGGACGATCCCAAGAATAATCTTTATCCGATGCCGAAGGATGTGGAAGGAAGAGACGAGACTTTTGTGGGACGCATCCGCAGGGATTGTTTCGTGAAAAACGGCCTATGGTTGTGGGTTGTCGCGGATAATTTGCGCAAGGGCGCGGCGACTAATGCCGCGCAGATAGCGGAAGAGCTGGTTAAGTAACCTTAGGGATATTTGTCCGAATTAACAGATGTCATTCCCCGATTTATTCGGGGAATCCAGTCACGCTGTAATCGTATTATTTCATGTCTGGATTGCCCGATCAAGTCGGGCAATGACAATTTACCATTGTAAAAGAACGACTAATTTGGATACAAATGATTTTTCTAATAAGGCAATGCGCAATATCCTCCTTAAGATAGAATACGACGGAACGCGTTATGCCGGCTGGCAAATACAGAAGAATGCCAAAACCATTCAAGCGGTTCTTGAAGCGGCGCTTGAGCGCATAACAGGCGTTAAAACAAGGCTGGTATCTTGTGGAAGGACGGATGCGGGAGTTCACGCCTTAGGCCATATGGCGAATTTCAAGACAGCGTCAGAGATCCCGTTATTTAAACTTATCGGGGGCTTGAATGGCGTCCTGCCCGAAGATATAACCGTGAAGGAAATCAGAGAAGTTCCTCTGAATTTTCATTCAAGATTCGACGCAAAATCCAAAATTTACCGCTATACCATCTTAAATACGCCTTCGCCGTCGGCGATATCCAGATGTTACGTTTATCATATTCCATACAAATTGAATTTGAGCCTTATGAAAAAAGAAGCGAAATGTCTTTTAGGCAGGCATAATTTTAAATCTTTTCAGGCGTCCGATCCCAAAATAAAAAATTCTTTAAATAACTTCTCGGAGTCTCGCGGAGAACGCTCCTCGGTCCGCGCCATAAATAGGCTGGATATCAAGAAGAGAGACGGTTTGATAAAGATCGAGACGGAAGCGGACGGTTTTTTGTATAATATGATGAGGAACATAACGGGAACTTTAATCGAGATAGGACGCGGCAGATTAGGAGAGGGTAGTATGCGGCGGATATTGCGGGCCAAAGACAGAAGATTAGCGGGACCTACCGCGCCGGCCAGAGGGTTGTGTTTGGTGGAAGTGAAGTTCTCGACGCCGCTCTAACAGGGTAAAGCCATAAGCTAAGAGATAGGCAGAACAGTAATGCCGTTGCTTACTCTTTAAAGGGTTTAGAATGACAAAAAAACGTCAGGCCTGGGGTTCTAAGCTGGGCGTAATTATGGCGGTTGCCGGTTCGGCGGTTGGATTTTTCTTATTGCCTCATGGGGTTTTATAATCGCACTCACCGCATTCTGTTTTTATAAGGTTTTTTCCTCGAAAGACGGCATGGATTAAATTATTTTTCAAAATATGATTGACTTTTTTAACGCAGTCCGTTAGAATTTATATAGTAGTGCATTGTAAAGTTAATTCTTGACAGTTTGTCATGCCCGGATGCTTTAATCGGGCATCCAGACACGCCCATTTCTGGATTCCCGCTAAAAGATTGCGGGAATGACAACTGGTGGAAACTAATTTTACAATGTAGTAG
>JAZDOX010000055.1:0-21223 GCA_043798215.1 Candidatus Omnitrophota bacterium
AGGACAGGCTGGGTTGTCAGGCCATGGATAGCCATCGCGCTGGCATGTGAAATGTAGTAGCGGTTAGGCCTTATGATCTCTCCGGCTATTACGTATCTATTCTCGAGATAATTTTTTTCGGCTTCAAGCGGGACGATCATAAAAAGCCCTGCCTTCAGCCGTGATACGATACCCCTTCTGACGAGCCTGCTCAATAGGTCCGCCGCCGCCTTTTCGTCTTTATCCAGGATCTGCTCCGCGTCTCTTATCCTGAATATGGACTTGTTGGCCTTTTTCAGCTGCGTGATCAGATAAGCGCTGACCGGCCCTAATGTCTTTTTGGATGATACTTTCATATATTTATCATATCGTATGATATAGTATACAGTATATTATACTGTATACTATACACTAAATATAATATTTTGTCGACTATTTTTAATGGGGCAACCTATTAGCAAAATCCCGAAACAGCGGCTTCGAAAACCTTTTTTTGAATTCTGTGTAATTCATACCATTGTTTCTCTAAATAATCATTATTGATTATATACGGACTCCTACAAATTATACCATAGTATAAAAAGTTTGACTTTTTTTTATACTACTGCATTGTAACATAAATTTTATACTGTTCGAGCGAGGCCATTGGCCGAGTCGAGAACTACGGATATGCCTGCCTGTCGGCTCGCCTCTCGGCGAAGCCGAGGGCAGACAGGCCTGCCTCTGCCTGTGCGTTCCGCCTGACTGTGAGCGTTCGCGCTCAGGCAGGCACGCAGACAGGTGTCGGCTCGCCTCTCAGCGAAGCCGAGGGCAGACAGGGACAGCAAAAGAACTTCTCGACTCATCCGCCTCAGGCGGATTCGCTCGAAGAATAAGCGCTTGCTGTCTCCAAGGACTACCATGAATTAATATTACAACGCACTACTGCATTGTAACATAAATTTTATACTGTTCGAGCGAGGCCATTGGCCGAGTCGAGAACCACAGATATGCCTGCCTGTCGGCTCGCCTCTCGGCGAAGCCGAGGGCAGACAGGCCTGCCTCTGCCTGTGCGTTCCGCCTGACTGCGAGCGTTCGCGCTCAGGCAGGCACGCAGACAGGTGTCGGCTCGCCTCTCAGCGAAGCCGAGGGCAGACAGGGACAGCAAGAGAACTTCTCGACTCATCCGCCTCAGGCGGATTCGCTCGAAGAATAAGCGCTTGCTGTCTCCAAGGACTACCATGAATTAATATTACAACGCACTACTACACTGTAAAGTTAATTCTTAATAGCACTATAAACTCTATTGAGCTTATTACGTGCGTCGTTCTTTGTAAAATGCCATGTTATTTTGGTATGGTGACGGTTGCGTTTTGCCGACCACGCTATAACTTCTCTGGCCAAGAGGCGCATTTTGGCAATACGCCTATCGAGACATTGCTTTGAAAGCGCTGACAATTCAATCTCAGCCATGTTCAGCCAGCTGGCCTTCTTGGGCGTATAGACCATTTCAAAGCGCTGAGACAAAGCAAACGCTTCCGGCGCATTGAATGTTTCATAAAATGAGGATGGATTATGCGTGTTAAGATTATCTTGAACCATGACAATCTTATCGGCAGCGGGATAATATGACGCCAGTTCTTTCATAAATTCAGCGTAATCTTCCTTGGTCTTTTGCTCCGTGACTTTCACTATGCGATATCCGGCCAAGGGCTCAACGGCCATAAGCACAACGCATGTTCCGTGGCGTTTATAGTGATAATCCTGACGCTCAACGCGACCCGGCTTCATGGGAATAGGCGTAAGAACATCTCCCAACAGCTGGCACGGGCGTTCGTCGAAGCAGACAACAGGCCGTCGAGGATTATAGGGTTGTTCATAAATATTCAAAACTTGCTCCATCCGCCAGAGGTAATCGGCGGTAATAGTCCCAATGCACCATTGTTTCTTTAAGTGAGGCTTGAGTTCGTTTTTTTTAAAATATTCTTTACGCTTTGATGCGAGATCGTTTCAACGATATCCAGCTCTATGACACGATCGGCCAATAAACGCAAGCTCCACTTAGCGTGGCCTTCAGGTGGCTTGCTGCATGCGATAGCGGTAATTTTAGCCATTGATTTACCGGTAAACTTGGGAGGCTGTCCGGAACGCGCCACTTCTTCTATGGCACATTCTAACCCTCCCTTGTGATAACGCCGCCTGATATTGAATATGGTCGCCAAACATACATCTAACGCTTCGGATATTTCTAGGTCTGTTTTGCCTTTGGATTCATCGGCTAACAGTAGAATCCGGCACCGTGTAATTTTACGAGCTTTGTCTTTACCTGACTCAACGATCTTTTGCAGATACTGGCGCTCATCTTCGCTCAGTTTAACGCTATGATTTTTTCGGCTCATGGTATCGTCTCCTTTCTAAAAAGATAATACCATGAAATGCATTAGCTACCAAGAACTAATTTTACAGTGTACTACTGCATTGTAACATAAATTTTATACTGTTCGAGCGAGGCCATTGGCCGAGTCGAGAACTATGAATATGGACTAAAACAGGCACTTCTCGACTCATCCGCCTCAGGCGGATTCGCTCGAAGAATAAGCGCTTGCTTGTCTTCAGAAACTGCCATAAATTAATGTTACAGTGCACTACGGTATAAATCCTGTTATCGCTTTGAGCCTTTCACAACCCTGATACTTTTAATTTGCCCTTAAAAACAAAATCAAAAATCCCTTATGCCTGGATTTTGGTTTACCCCCTCATATACATCCTCTCATATATCGCCTTCGGGATAATCCTTCGGATTACAATTCATCTACAAAACTGCTAAATGGGATAGACTCGACATCCCTACCCAATGATAGCCTCTCCGAGGACAAGTTGACTAAGAATGCTTTCTCCTTCATCGGTTATCCATCCGCATATTTGCAATTGTAATGCAAACTTGCAGGATTCTCAAACCTACTCCTTCTCAAGCAATTTAAGCACATTCTCTTTTGTAAGCACACTTAAGTCTTCCGGACGCTCAAGGAAGTTCTCCACATCTTTCTTTACCCCTCCCAAGTCGGTCTTATTTACCGCGTCGCGGATAATATGCCGCCAGGTATTCTCCGTGGGATAGTCCTTCTTCCATCCGGTCTGTTTCAAGGCATTAGCCAGCAGGGTAATATTTGGCGAAATCCCGCTCCACCTCGACAGGTACCAGCCAAGGTCGAAATAATCTCTGCCTTTCGCGTATTCCCTGCTCAAGACAGCGTGCAGCTTGCCCGCGAACAGCGACGCCCTTTCATAAGTCAGGAACGAAAGCGGGAAATATTTGTTTACCACCGTGGTCCCGGTAACCGCGCCTTCCGGGGGGTTCGTATCAATCTCGATCTTGATAGACAGTTTCTGCTCTGCGAAAGCCGAGATACCGGCGTCTTTCATAAGCCCGCTGAACCTGACAAACGCCGAGTTTACAGTCTTGCCGTCGTTGAATGTCACCGCGGCGCTGTAACCGGACAGAGACAGCTCTTCCTTGATCTTCTTCATTAGCGCCGCGAAAACGGGGCTTTTGCCTTTCTCCGCGGAGAAATCAAGGTCTTCCGAGAAACGCGGAAGCCCGTATAAAAACCGCAATGCCGTTCCTCCTACAAACGCGGTCGAGGAAAAAACACCCTCGTCGTGCATGATCCTTAGCACATACGCCTGCAGGTATTCCCGCATCACGCTTAATTTGGCGTTCATTCCGCTCTGTTTGGCGGCAAGTTCTAAAACGTAGTCTCTCACAATGTCTTCTCTTCGTCTTTATAAGAATTAATATATTTTTCGACGGCTTTGGCGGCGCGCAGGATACCGCCGCTTTTAAACTTTTTCGCGTCGGCAAGCAGCCTTTTTTTATCGATCTTCCCGACGTTCTGGAGCCGTAATCCTTTTAGGTATTTCTGTGAAATTTTCATCCCGTTAAGATAGAATAAATCCAAAAGCGCCTTCTCCGGCGAAGCGATAAAACCTGTCTGCCCGTTTACGGTCACGGATTTATATCCCCAAAAAAGCGGCTTTTTGATATGTCTGTAAACAAATGTCCCTGCCTCGGAGACAAACCTGCCCTGCCTCTTTGTCGTCAAAGATGTAAAAACAGGCACCGCCTCGGGGATGAGCCCGTGGTATTCCAGCGCCTTTTCCAAACTGATATATGACGGTCTCTTAAGCAGAGACGCCAGATACGGTTCGTATAAGGCAGTCTTCCGGTATTTCTCGGCCGGAAGATAGAGTCCTCTCTTCGCTTGAATAAGTTTTTTCGCGTTCACCCACCGGCTGAGCTGGACTTTAAACGGACGGGGATCAGAGACCCCTGCCGAGAGGATATCCGTATCGATTACCGGAAATGACGCGAACTTATCTAAGAATTCATTCCATTTCATTGCACTAATTTAACATATTTGATAATATAATGCAACAATAAATGCTTTTGATTTGCCCTTAAAAACAAAACCAAAATCCTTTATACCCGGATTTTGGTTTATATAAACCCCACACCAAGACGCTGGTGCGGGGTAAATTCACCGATTCGGCCTCCTCTTGCGCTAAATCAAAGGTGCCGGTGAATATAGTCTGGAATATGGTATTCTATGCCCGTTAAAACATAGCCCAGTAAATTGCACCCTACGCTCTTTAAGATTCCTTCGGCCCGAACGATCACCTCGCGGCGCGTGACACCGGCGCGGGCAACCATTACAACGCCGTCAAGCATAGGGCCTATCATTCTGGGATCCGCGTAATGCATAACCGACGGCAAATCCAGGACAACCACATAAAATTTCGCCTTAAGCTCGGTCAGTAATTCCGCCATCTTGCGCGAACCCATTAATTCTGCAGGATTCTCGGAAAATCCTCCCGCCGTTAGAACGTTTAAATTTCTTATGCCCGTCTTTATCAGCGCCTCATCAAGTTTAATTTTACCGGTTAAAAGATCGGATAAGCCTTTATCGTTGGGCAATCCCAATAAAGTGTTTACCGAAGGCGCGCGAAGGTTGCAATCAACCAAAAGTACCGGCCGGGCCGAATCCTGCGCCAGAACAACGCTTAAGTTCACGGAAACAAGACTCTTGCCTTCGCGTCTTGAGGAACTGGTAATGCCTACGGTTCTTAAATCACAGGTTTTTTCATTTGAACATATATGCGCCCGCAAAGCTCGAAACTGCTCAACTATAGGATCCCTGGCATTAAAATAAGTCACTATTTTGTGGTCAATACCCGTCTCTGTCGGATTTGAAACATTGCCCTCGTAAGAATAGGCTTTTTCATTAAAAGCGGGTGGCGCGGCGTCCCCTCTGAGGAACCTCTCTTTTTCTTCCGCCGCCCTTTTTAAGGCCTCGCTTATTTTATCGAAATTATCGTTTTCCGTCATTTCGCAATTACCTCTTATCCTGAGCGTTCAAGTCCTTCATCTCAGAGTCCCTTTCCGAGATAGCAGTATTAATAAGGTCCTGCGCCACTTTGGACTGCCTTATATTAGAAGTTATAACTGCCATTATGAATAAAGCCATAAAGAAAATTGTCAGCGAGATAGCTATGCGGCGGTGGCGCCTTCTTAGCGCCTGCAAGATATCGCCGTCTATTATCGTGGGTATCGCGCCTAAAATAGGCATATCCAGAAAACGCCTGGCATCCTCCACCCCCCTAAATGAATGATCCGCGAACTCCGCCAAGAAAACGCATCCAAAACCTGAAAGCAAGCCTAATACAAAAGCTACCATACTGGTCAAAAGAATTTGCGGCCTGGAGGGAATCAAGGGCAATCTCCCCTTTTCCAAGATGGTATATTTTGTGCCCTTTTCTCTGATCTCTTCAGCGGTTAACCTATTTTCCTCGACTTTCATCCTGAGCATCTCGTAAATATTATCATTTACTCTGGTATCTCTCGTCAAATGCGCCAAATCCTTTTCCTGCTCAGGTAAAGATTCAATCTTGCCTTCGTACTCGGAAACTAATTTCTCAAGATCAGCCTTCCTAATCCTCAAGTTCTCAGAGTCCTTCTCGGCATCCTTCAGCTTTTGCTCGAGTCTTTGATAAAAAAGCGGGGCTGTTTGGGCAGTCTCGCCATCAACCATCTTTTCAGTCTCAAGACGAAGTTTCTCTCTGACATCTTCCATCTCAATTTGAATATCCGCAATTTCTGGAGAATCCGGATCGCTCGCCATCAAAGCTTCCAGTTTCGACTGCAGGTCTTGAAACCTGGAATTTAAACGGGGCACCGCTGGATTTAAATCTATCATCTCGGAAGATACAATTACAGGCTCGTGTCCGGAAAGCTGCTTCCTTAATAAATTCGTTCTTTTTTCGGCCTCTTTTAAGTTCATCTCGGCCGAAGTTAAAGCAGTCTGATAGCTTATAAGCATCTGGACGTTTAAATCAACCTCTTTCCCCGGCTGCTGCAGGGGGTACTGGGATCTGAACTCATAAAGAGTCTTCTCGGATTCCTCCAGCTTTTTTCTATAGAGCTGGGCCTGTTCTTCGGCAAATTTTACCGCGAGCATTGCTTCCTCGGTCTTCTTTGTAACATTCTCCTCTATGAATATATCAACTAAAGCGTTGACCAACGCCCTCGCTCTCTTAGGATTTTTATCCTCATATGATATCTCGAAAACATCCGGCGACTTCATCCTGACCTCGGTTCGCTTTCGAATGCCGTATACCATCTTCTCAAAAGACATAGGATCGGCAACACCCTTGTTCATCTGCAACCTCTGGATTAAAATTATCAGATGCGGATAATTAAGAATCTTTTCCGTGATTGTCTTTAGCTGCTCGGCTAAGGTGGCGGTTTGTCCCTGCGCATAATATTGCAATTCCTTGGCCAGCGGGTTAACGGGCTTTTCTTCCTCCACCAGCATTAAAATAGAAGAACGGTAAAATTTTGTAAGAAAAAAACTGCCTATCGTCGCGGTGCAAAACACCATAACGAAAGGCAGTATGAAAATCCATTTCCGGTGAAAAATTACCTGCAAATAATCTTTCAATGAAGCTTGAATATTTTCTGCGGGCGCGCTCATAAATTATTCCCTCAAATCCAGCAGCTTCATCACTTCTTTTCTCATAGCTTCCGCCCGCTTCTCTTTAACGGGAGGCATAACCTCAACGCCGCCGGATTGTTCAATTGTTGTTTCCACGATATTGTCTGCTTTTCCTGTCCTGTCAATGCTTGCTTTATATTCCTGTCTCGTTACCGTCTGGCGATTGTCATTAGTTAATATATGCGGCGTTATAAATACGAGTATCTCTTTCTTTACATCTTCCGTGGATCTGTTTTTAAACAACAACCCTATTAACGGGATATCTCCCAGAATAGGGACTTTATTAACCGTCTTTATCTTTGAATTCTTTATTAAACCGCCTAAAATAACGGTCTCTCCATTTTTTACCATCATAGTCGAATCGGCTTGCGTGGTGTCTTTCGCGACAACATTGTCAACTTCGGCAACTCGCCGCGCCGTGCTGACTTCAGGATGTATCTTCATCGTTACATACTCGTCTTCGCCTATTTGCGGAGTAACGTCTAATTTAACGCCTACATCAACGTACCTGACATCCTGAACGATAAGGTGGGTAACCGGATCCGTCGTAGCCACCGAATAAGGCTCGCTGCTGCCGACTAAGATATTAGCGGATTCGCCGTCTATAACGGTAACTTTCGGGCTCGAAAGAACTTCCGTATTTGCGTCGCTCTTTAAAACCTCTATTGTCAAAGCGTATTCATCGGCGGTCAAGCTTCCCAACGTAAAAACTCCACCGGGACCCCCGCTTGCCAGGTTAACCGCGAATTTTGACGCGAAATCCACAAGGGAGGGATGTTTGCCATCGGTATCTTTGCTCTCAAAATTTATCCCGAATTTGGTTGTCGCGTCAAGCGTAACCTCCAGTATCATAGCTTCGATAAGAACCTGTTTATGCTGTGTATCCCAGCCTTCCATAAAATCGTCTAAATTATTTAAGATTACGGGAGTGGCCCTGACAATAACGCTATTGGTCCTCTCATCTACGTAAATATCGCCTTTCTCCTTGGGAATAATCTGCAGTAGTTTCGTCTCTATGTCTGCGGCTTTTGAGTAAAGAAGTTTATACTTTTTTATCTCGGTCTCCTGGTCAAGCTGTTTTAAGGCGCTCTCTATTTCTTTTACTTTATCCGGCGTATCGGTAACGATAACCTGATTATTTTTTTCATTTATCTCTATCCTGCCCCGCGCAGTCTTTATAGACAGCAAAATTCTTCTTAAGTCGGAGACATTGGTATACGCCAAAGTGAATACTTTCGTCTGAAGATTTACAAAACGCTCCTGCTGCTGGGTATCCTGATACGAATAAACATTTATAACTCCGTCTTCTATGGAATATGCGTAATTATTTGTCTTCAAAACAGTGTCTAACGCCTGGTAAATGGTAACATTTGCCAGCTTAACCGTAACCTCGCCTATCACGTTCCTGCTTATGACTATATTAAACCCGCTCTGCTCGGCTATAATCTTCAGAACCGCTTCTATATTCATATTCTCGACATCGAGAGAAATTGTTTTATCCTGAGCAAATAAAGGAAGGCTCAAAATAAACAAAGAGATCGAGAACAAAACTGCCAAAAAAATCTTGCCCCTGAATTTCATTTATATTCTCCTTTTATATATTCAGCGCGGCGTATCGAATCTCCGCCGGCTTCTTTGGCTCTATATAAAGCGCTATCGACTTTTTCAATAAGATCCATTTTCGATAAAGCGCTTTCCGGATAACCGGCAACCCCGAAACTCGCCGTTAAATTAACTGCGTTGTCTTTTGTTCCAAAGGCATAATTCTTAATGACCGCCCTTACCCTGTCCGCCAGCACAAAAGCCCCTTCTATGTCTGTCTCCGGCAACATAATAGCGAATTCTTCTCCCCCATACCTTGAGACTATATCCACTTCCCTGCAAATTTTCCTTAAAATACAGGCTGTTTCCTTTAATGCCTCATCACCTTTAGGATGGCCAAAATTATCATTTACTTTCTTAAACCCATCCAAATCCATCATTACCAAACCGAGCTTCTGCATATACCTGCCGGCTCTCAAAATTTCCTTATCCAGAACATCGTTAAAATACCTGTAGACATAGAGACCGGTTAATCCGTCCATTACGGATAATTCTTTGATCTTCTTATGAAGCAATGCATTATTTATGGCTATGCTCGCGTGGCGCGCAATAACGGAAAAAATTCTTACATCTTCGCCGCTAAAAGCGTTAGAGAACGAATTAGCGATAGCTAAAATCCCGATTGTTCTGCCGTTAACCTTCAGCAAATTCGCTTGATAGGAGTTTAGAGCATTCCCGCCATCGGTAAAACACCGATCTTGAGCAACCTCATCCGCCTTGCCTATATACCCTTTTGCGGAGGAAAATGCCTCGTCAGTAAAATTATTAAATGTCTCGACCATCCGCAACTTAAAGTCGTCTATCTGTTTCTGCGTGGCCGGGTACTTTATCTCAGCTACCGTCTCGACCCTCTTCTCTTCATCCAAAAATAAGATGCCGCAGACATGATAATCGATCGAATGTTCTATTATCCCTAGTATAGCCCGTATAATCTCTCTATGATCAAGCCTTGAATATATTATATTACTTATTTCCTGTGAAATTGTCAATTCATATAATTCATCATCAAGCGCGCAAATAATATTCTCAAGCAACCGTTTGCTATTTTTGAGCTTTTCCAGTTCTAACTCATTTTGTTTCAACATATTACGCCAATTTAACGATTCCATTACTATGGAAATGGTATTGGCTAAAATCGTCAGAAGGCACAGGTCGTTTTCGTCAAAAAACCCTTTAGACGATTTATTGTTCACATTTATAACGCCTATTATTTTACCCTCAGCCATTATGGGAACACTTAACAATGACGGGGTATAATACCTTTTATCGCTCTCTTTTTGAAACCGTTTGTCTTTTCCTATATCGCGCACTAATAAAGGAACTCCAGTCTTAGCCACCCACCCCGAAATCCCCCTGCCTACTTCCACCCGTGTTTTATCGACAATTTCAGGGCTTATTCCTTTGGCGGCTTTGATAACCAGATCGTTGGTACCTTCTTCCGTTAACATCAAAGAACCGACTTCGGCATTCAGCATAATTATAATCTCATCTAAAAGTTCTTGTATAGCATCTGTGGAATTCCTTAAAATGAAACCTTTATTAAATTCGTCCGCTTTGGCGAGCCGAAGCAAAAGCTTATTAATTTTATTGTTTTGAGCCTGGAACCTGTTCTCTTGAAATTTGGAATCGGATAATTTTATCGCCCTAAATATGGTCTCTCTTGGATCGGATTCGGCCGTAAGTTTAAATACGTTCCGTTCGTTACCAGGTTCTATCCCCCAAAATCTGCATATACCTTTTTCGTCATCTAATATCAAAATCGGCAAATCACCATATTTAGGACGATCCTTAAGAAATTTATAGACACAACATCCTTTAATATCCTCAACGGCGGGATCCAATACTATTAGATCGGGGCATTGTTCGCAAACAGCTTCTATGCCCTTCAAGCCGTTATCGACGCAAAAAACTTCATAGCCTCTCTCAACAAAAATCTTCGAGAAGCTGTCTTTTAATTTGGGGTTTTTTATTATCACCACTTTTTTTACCAATAAATGCCCGCTCCTTTTAACAAAAAAAGAGCCTCCTTTACGGCTCCGGTATTGGTTTATTTACTCTGGTTTTAAAATCATTAGACTTAATTATACTGTTTTAAGATGTGTTTGTCAAGGCAAACATTTTGCTTTTAATAGGATATTTTTTGCTTAAATCCTGATGGCTTGTCATCCGTCCCCCTACGCTAAAGCTTCGGGGGATAAATAGCCCGATGGTTTACCATCCGAAGCCTATATCTTTTCTCTGTTAAGGCGTAGGATGGTGCCGGGGAAGGGAATTGAACCCTTACAACCTTACGGTCGCGGGATTTTAAGTCCCGTGCGTCTGCCAGTTCCGCCACCCCGGCTCTTCTTGCGCAAATAACAAATGTTTAGGGCAAAATTGGAGGCGGCAAGCGGATTCGAACCGCTGAATAGTGGTTTTGCAGACCACTGCCTTACCACTTGGCTATGCCGCCATATCCGGCTCTCAAGCAGCTTCTTTTAAGACAATTTATGAGGAAATTTTAGCATACCATCCTGTAAAAGTCAAAGGAAAAAGGCGTGGAGTTTACCCAAAATTTTCTATCAATGTTACGGTTCTCGACTCAGCCGTGCTTTTATTCTTCGAGCGGCGTCGAGAAGATAAAAGCGCGGCTTCGCTCGAACAATATTTTCTCTCTCTATTTCTTGCCTTACTTCATACGCCTTTAAATCTTTCTAACCCGTTTGAACTGCAACTATTACGTAAAAACATACTTAAATTTTGGGGAAACTGCTCAAAAAGGCCCTGAATAGGCGAGGGGTATTGCGGCGAGGAAGAAATTTCTACAAAAACCAGAGTAGATTCCTTACTTAGCGCTTATCAATTTATTTATTCTATCTACTATCGCTCTGAATTCATCTCTTTTTCGCACTTTTATATGACCGTGCGTCTTGCCGGATATTCTATCGTCCAATTCTTTTTCAAGCCTGAAAAGCGGCCCTGTTATTCTATGAGACAACTCGAGCGCTATTATCCATATAACAAAAAGAGTGATGGGCAAAGCGACTAAAAGAATCAGGTTCAGTTTTCTTACGACGGGCAACAAATTATACGCTACAGCCTCCGGTATCCCTAACTGCCACGCGAGCATATTGAATATAAGATAATATAAACACACGCCGATCATAAGCGCGGGTATTACAGCTGAAGCGAATATCAAAAATAACAGCTTTCTCTGTAGTGGAATTCCAGTGAGTTTATTTTTTCTCTTGTTCTGAGTCATTTTTATACCCCACCCTTATCTCGTCATAATACGCCTCCGCCGTGCTTAGCGTATTATCCGTATCCGTCATAATGGCGACTGCCCCAACGTTCGAAGGGCTGCTGCCGAAACATTTCTTGAAATCTTCATACACATTTCTCTCTTCGTAAACCCATTCTCCTTTATTTTCATCTCCGGATTCCGCCACTATAATTTTTATGTTCTTAAAATACGGGCTTGTCATAATAGCGCCCTTGGGAAGTTCTTTATCCCAAACATATTCCAGCGTTTTGGTTAAGTTAAAAGCAACTTTCGGGAATATAACATAAAATCTTGCGGCATAATCGTCTTTCTCTATCCAGCTTTGCCCCGTAGACTGGCTTGAAATCTTGGAATTGTTTTTTTCCGGAAATTTTACCACTTTCCATTTCCAGCTAACCATCGGTTCTTCTTTAGGATTGAATTTTAGTCTGTAAAAAATACCGGAGGCTGAATTATTGCTGTAAGCGGAAAGATAACTGTTTAGATCGTTCACCTCGACCGCATACAAAACTCTGTTTTTGAATATCTTCTCATCCCACTCGTACAGGGCGTCTTTTTGACTGAAATGAAACCATTTTGGGAGTTGCGCGGCGAAAACAATAGAGCAGATTAACACCCCTATGACGGCGCTTACTACAAAGAATACTCTAAAGTTAGCGTTCTTGGGCATTTTACTCCGCTCTTTTGTAAAATTATAAAACGACGGATAGGTAAAAGTCAAACAAAATTAAACAGGGAAACTATAACGCGGGAGATTTCATATTCCGATATTTAAAGCAAAAGGGCGTTTATTTTACTTTGACGTTGCCGCCTTTATAGAGGTAAACGCCATGATTTTCGCCATGATTATCATCGCTTACTATTATCGTCGTCGAAGGCGTTGTCGCCGTAGGCTGAACCTTATACGAATAGTCGGGATTCGCCGCGGTTCCTATGCCCGGCTTATCTTGGCAATCAAAGACATTCTGGTCATCTATATACTCGGGATACAAGGCGGCGCCCCAACCTTGCACGGGAGGATACTGCTCGTTATTCGCGGACACGTATAGTTCGAGGGCAGTGGCAATCTGTCTCAAATTATTGACGCAATTTGTCTTTCTTGCCTGCTCCCTGGCGCTCTGAAGCGCCGGCATCAACAATCCCGCCAAGATTATTATTATCGTCATAACCACCAATAGCTCTATAAGAGTAAACCCCGTTAGAGAACTTTGTTCTTTGATTCCGTTAAATAGTGAACGTCTAATGGGGCGAACGGTTTGCGCTGATGGCGGATTTATACCACCGTCAACTTCAAGCAGAGATGACCGTCCCGTTAGAAATAAATTTCTAAATAGGCGAACTTTCTCTAACGGGGTAAACCCTTTTCGCGGCTTCATCGAAATCCCTCCTATGCTTTCTTGCCTCTTTTGTAGTCGTACCATATCTTCTCGATTTTGTCAACGATAATACTTGAAAGCGCGGCCTTCCGGCCGAAAATTCTCTCTATTGCCCCATTCTTGTCTATAACTATAAAATTGGCCTTTTGATCGCCAAATGGAGAGCGTCTTTCGCTTAACGCGGCGGTTACTATAAAATCCAAATTTTTCCTCTCGATCTTCTCTTTCGCGTTCTTGATTGAGTCTTTGGTCTCGACGGCGAAGCCCGCCAAAATCCTGCCTTTCTTTTTTCTGCCAGCCTCAAAAAGAATATCAGGGTTCTTCTTAAATTTTATAAAAATATCTTTGCCTTCCTTCTTAATTTTATCGGGAAAAAATCTCTCCGGTCTATAGTCCGCGACCGCGGCCGTCATAACCAAGCAGTCTGTGGAAGGAAAAATCCTCTCTACGGCGGATTTCATCTCGAGAGCTGTCATAACGGAAATGAATTTAACGTCTTTGGGGGGAATCAGGTGAGTCGGGCCGCTTACTAAAGTTACCTTATGCCCTTTTTTACGGGCAGCGCGGGCAATCTCGTATCCAAAAAATCCCGTAGATGAATTTGAAATAAAACGAACGGGATCAATAAATTCTTTTGTCGGCCCGGCGGTTATCAATATTCGCAATTTTCAACTCTTTAATAATTTCTTGGATTCCGATATTATTGAATCCGCTTCGGCAATATGCCCTATCGCTTCATGCCCGCAAGCCAACGGCCCTTTTATGGGCCCGATGAATTTAGCGCCGCGCTTCTTCAGCTTCTCTATATTCTCCTGAACAACGGGATTCTTATACATCTTCTCATTCATAGCGGGCGCGATCAAAATCTTCGCCTCGGAGGCCAAAACAACACAGCTTAAGAGATCGTCGCATATGCCGTTTGCCAGCTTCCCGATAATATTTGCGCAGGCCGGAGCGATCAATATCAAATCAGCGCTGTCGGCTAAAGAGGTGTGCAACGGATTCCAATGGCTCGCAGGTTCAAACATATCAAAATACACCTTATTATTCGATAGGGTCTGCAGGGTGAGTGGAGAAATAAACTCCATGGCTTCTTTAGTCATCACTACAGTGACCGCAAAACCATCTTTGCGCATCCGGTTTACGATATCACAGGCCTTGTAAGCGGCAATTGAACCCGTAACCCCGATAATTATCTTCTTACCGGTCATCTGGTTTCTTCTTTTCTTTTACGCTTATCTTTCCGGCGCGTATCTCTTCAAGAGCTATGGTCAATATTTTCTTGCTGGGAGTATCGATCAATCTTGGACTGCCCTCATTTAACTCTAAACCGCGTTTTGAAGCAAGAATAACAAGATCGTACACAGACCCCACTTTATCCAGCAATTCCTCAGTATAAATATATTCTTTGTCTGCCATAATTACCTCACCCTAAGCCTTTCCGCAATCAAAATTGCCTGAAGTTTTCCAACGGTTTTACTGAAATCGTCATTAACGACCGCATAATCGTATTTGTTCAAATTCGAGATATCCTGTGCCGCAAAACTTAATCTTTTTGAAATTTCGCTTAAATGATCCGTAGAGCGGTTGATAAGCCTTTGTTCCAAAGCTTCCAAGGAAGGCGGCAGGATATAGATCAATATCGCATCTTGAAATTTTTTTTTCACAAAACAGGCGCCTTTAACGTCCAAACTCAACACAACATTCCTGCCTTGAGATATATTTTTTACTATCGGCTCTTTCGGGGTTGCGTAAAACTGTCCGAAAGGCTTGGACCATTCCAAAAAATCCCCTCTTTTCAGTCTTCTCTTGAATTCCATCTCGGAAACAAAATGATAATCCTTCCGATCTCGCTCTCCCTGCCTTGGGGAACGCGTGGTAAAAGACGCGGGATGAATCAAATCCAGCTTCTTTCTTAAAAGAGCCCTTACAAGGGATGTCTTGCCGCATCCGGAAGGCGCCGAGATAACAAATATCAACCCTTTGGAATGAACGTTTCGCATTATTCTATATTCTGTATCTGCTCCCGAATCTTCTCTATCTCGCCTTTTACCGAAATGGCAAGTTGAGCGATTTTATAGTCGCCTGTCTTCTGGCCAATGGTGTTTATCTCGCGATGCAGTTCCTGCGCGATAAAGTCCAGTTTCCTGCCTATCTCCTCGTCTTTTAGAAGAGCTTTCTCGAAACTTTCCAAGTGAGCTTTTATCCGCGTTATCTCTTCGGCTATATCCGAATTCTTCGCGAATAAAGCCACTTCCAATTCTATCCTGTCTTTGTCTAAACTTGTCCCGCTGGAAACACGCGGTTTTCCAATAGAAGCCGCTCTGCCGGAGGAAAACTCTTTTATCTTCTTCAGCAAGGCAGAACGATATTTTTTAAGGACAACACCCGATCTCTTCTCTATCAACGCTATATTTCTCGATATCGCGTTTTTTCTTGCAATTATGTCCACGCTCAAGAGCCTGCCTTCTTCTTTTCTCATTCTAATCAAAGAATCCAGCGCTTTGTCCAAGACAATTTTAAGAATCGGCCAAATATCCGCTTCCTCTTTTGGCTCCTCCTCAAAGGTTACCACATTCGGCAAGGCAATTATGCTCGAAAGAGAGATCTCGTCCTTTAGGCTTAGGGAATCCCTTAGATCAAGCAATGATTTTTTGTATTCACCGGCGAGTTTAGCGTTTATGACAAGCCGCGGGTTCGATTTCCTTGCCTTATCATAGCTTACAAAGAGGTTAGCCTTGCCTCTCTTGATTTTTCCGGAAATTTCCACCCTTATCTTATCTTCATAAGCAGAGAGGCTGTCCGGCAATCTGCCCGAAATCTCAAAAAACCGGTGATTATATGTCTTTATCTCGATTTTTATTCTGGATTTTAGGGTTGTTATTTCGCCAAACCCAAAACCCGTCATACTCTTTGCCAATTTACCCTCTTAAAAATCCATAGCGTTGTAAATATTTTTTGGAAGGCCCGGACACTGTTTATCCAAATAGAACTTGCTGGTAACTATCTGCGCGCTTAATAAACGCTTCATCTCGGCCGCGCTGCGATAGTGGAATGGATTCAATTCGGCTAATCTTTCCTTAGAGAGGCCGTCCACCTCAACGGGAACCAAGACTTTCCTGCCCCATATCGGATGCGGCTCATATTTAACCGCGCCTCTTGCGGCCTGAAAGAGAAAAAACTCCGTCTCTTCTATTGTCGGGCCTGTGCCACCAACCGGCTTTATCTTGCCGTTTATCTCCTGAAATTTCGTCTTCGGCAGTTTTATCTTCTTCTCGCCTAAATGAAGCTCAGTCCAATCATAATCCGCGCCGACCCTTCCGGTAGTGCTAACCTGATAAACCTCAAGCGGATTATCGGTCCTGACTCTCTTCTTGATAAACTCATAAAACCGCTTTACGTGCGCGGCGTTGCCTACGCCCATAGTAAAAGGAAGGCAGTATCTTGACTCATATTTTTCTTCTCCCACGCCTTTTCTGCTCTGGGCGGGATGACCCGTCGTCCTGCCGTCGGCTAAAACCTTCGCGGCGAAGGAGGCGTCATTTATCTTAAGCCAAGCGTAATCCGAGATATACCCGGGACTTATAAATACCGCCATATTCAACGGCTCGCTTGAATCAACGTTTCCATCGCAATAACCGGTGTCCTCCAGCATCAATACGGTTCTGGCGTTCTGATTGGGTTTGCCGTGATATTGAAAAATTTTGCCGGCGAAACTAATGTTTCCATTCTCGTCCCATTCCGTATTCTCATGCAAAGCGCGGGGGGATGTGGCGGCGCGAAACATCGCTTCCTGCCTCTCGTCCAAATCCTCGGTCTTTGTCCAGGCTCCTCTTTCAGGACTAACAACCTGATCTTCAAAGACGCCGATTATATCGTCATTTTTAATTACCTGATCGGTAATATATTGCGCTATGTCGACGCCGAATTTCTCCTTAAAAATAAGGGCGGTGCGGTCGTTGATCGTATACATTCCGTGGGTTGACTTGCCGCTTCCCGTCAGACCCCAGAGAGCCATAACCATACGCTTGCTCTTTCCGTCCACTCTCTTGGCGGTAAATTCCTTAAGGCTGGCATGTTCGCCGGTGCCTCCTTTTTTATAGACGTGATGTATCCAATGCGAGAGAAAACCTTTTTTACATTCGCCCTGATACGAGCTGGCAGTAACGATAGAAAAATCATATGTTGGAAATCTTAAAACTCTTAGCATTTCGTGTGAATTCGCGACGTTGGGATTCTCCAGATAATGAGGCACATAAAATATCGTGACATCGGGTTCGACGCAAGGATCTCCGGGAAAATTCAACTCTTTCCATCTATACGCTATATCGGGAAATTGCGAATCAATATAAAGGCGGCATTTCATTTCGGCCTTTGATCCCCGCTGGCCTAAATTGGCATCAACCTGAATCATAGGTTTGCAAAGGATCTGCTCCAGGACGCGCTGCATCAGCTGAACGTGCTCCGGCTGCAAATTATCCTCTTTGTCAACCACAACGCTTCCGGCGGCGCTGCGGTTCCAAATGTTCGAGACCCAGCCCCAACTGCCGTTTTTATACTCTATGCCGTAGGATTTCGCTCTCTCAAGTAAATCAGCGGGATTATTCTGCACGGCGGTTATTCCTGCTTTGGTCTTCTCTTCAATAATTTTCCTAAAAAGCTTTAAAAAATTGGCCGCTTTAATTTCTTCCGCCCTTATTATGCTCATTATGCCCACACTTTTTCTATTTTATTAGTCGAAGTTACGGCTTTCGTCGGATACAAATCCACTATTATATCGTCCGGCTGAAACCAAAGCTTGATCTCTCTCTCGGCTTCAGACTCGTCGGTAGAAGTGTGAACGACATTCTCATAAAGACCTTTGGTGGTTATACGACCGTAAGAACCGCGGATTGTCGTTGGATCGGCCTCCTCGGGATTGGTGGCGCCGGCCAACTCTCTTACCCTCTTGATGGCATCCTCGCCCCAGTAAACCATAGCCATAACTTTGCGCCGTTGATGAAGCTCGCCTTGAATATACTTTATAAGCTCTTCGAAGAACGGTTTATCCTTCATATGTTTGTAATGCTCTACCGCCAATTCCCTGCTTACCCTGCAGATTTTCGCGGCTACGATTTCCAATTTAGTCTCGGATAATCGAGTCAAAATATTGCCGGTAAGCGACTTCTTAAGCCCGTCGGGCTTTATCAAAACCAATGTTTTTTGAACCATCTTTTGACCGCCCTTCTATTTTTTATAATGAAGGTATATTTTATTATATAATCTTTGTTTTGTCAAGAATTTGGACAGTGAACGGTCTGGTGCGCCGTTTGAGCGCTTTGTGAGCTCATTGACCATCAACGCCCAGTTGATCTCTAACCTCATACCCTAATAATTTATACGTCTTCGAACGACGCTTAAACATCCTCTCCAAAACCGGCAATCGGGAATCAACATAGTCATAAATTCGAATATCATGCTTGTCTTGATGATATCTGTGCAAACGCCCTGCATATTGAACAATCTTACCTTTAAATGAGCTGGGCATCGTCAGAAAAAGCGTGTCCAGACGCGGCTCGTCAAAACCTTCGCCAATATACGATCCTGTCGCTAAAATAGCGCGCCGCGAACCCTCGGCGCTCTCTTTAATTTGTTCAAAGATTTCTCGCTGATTCTTACGCCCCATACCTCCATATAAAATGGCGAGAAAACCAATCTTGTCCTGTAGACGCTCCGCGAGAATCTCCAGATGCTCCCGACGCTCTGTCAAAATCAACGGAAACCGTCCTTCATCCACATTAGTAAAAATATCATCAACAATTTTATCGTTACGTTGGCTGTCTTTGAGCAATTGACTCCATAGATCAGATATTCTTGAATCGTCATTCCAAGGATAATCAAATTCTGTTGGTCGCATGATAACCTGCGAACTTGAAATATGCGCAGAATAATCTTTTTGCTTAATTTGACGACAAATGGGTCCGCACTGCATATGAATAATCGGCTGGTGACCATCGCGGCGGTACGGTGTCGCGGTTAAACCCAACACATATTTCGCTTTAACTTGCGCCAAAACCTTCTCAAAAGACACCGCGCCGACATGATGACATTCATCAACGATAACGAAGCCATAATCCATAATGCGATCGTCTACGCCATTCGTCAAATCCATACTCTGAACCATGGCGATATCAATAACACCATTCGACTTATTCTTTCCGCCGCCAATTTGACCAACCTCCTTCTTATTGATATCAAAAAGTGAAGATGTCTGTAAACGCCATTGATCCATCAAAGGTTTGCGGTGGACAAGAATTAATGTGTTAGTCTTTCGCTTGGCCACTACGGCAAGCGCCAAAACTGTCTTTCCCATACCCGGAGGAGCGACAAATACGCCAAAGTCAGAATCCAGTATTTCCTTTAACGCCTTCTCCTGTTCAAGCGTAAGCACACCATTGAAAACAAAATTTGCCTTTCGTCCGATAAATCGCTTATCGTTGATATTTAACCGTACACCATATTCACCAAGCAAGACCTTAACGTCGTCCAAGCACCCTCGCGGCAATGACAGATATCCATCAATAATCTCCGCACAACAAATAACCCGCGGCGTAGCATGTGTCGAAAACCGCATTTTTTGCTTTCTATAAAACTCGGGATTCTGAAAAGCCGCTAAATGCTTAAGCTGATTGAACAAAACAGAGGGTCCTTCCCCTATCTTAATATATAGCCGGTTCGCAAGAACGGCATCCAGCGCCTCCGGCAATTCACTGATATCCACCTTAAACCGGCGTTTTCCGGAGGGCAGGCGCATCCATGGCTTGTCATTCTCCTCGACCGGGCTTTGACGCACTGCAATAATCTGGCCAGTCTTCGATGCTTCATCCACTAATGCCTCGACATCGCGAAAAGACATTTTGCTAAGTGACGATAAAAACACCCACTGGTCGGGGTATGGCACGCCATTATCATCAATAAAAACACTGTTGTCTCTTCGCATGGCCTCTTTTTGGAATGGGAGCGCGATCAAATTTCCATATCCACCCTTGGGCATTGTGTCTTGATTAGGAAATATCCGATCATAACTTTTCATATCAATCTGATACCGTTTAGTCATAGTCTTGGTAATCAAAGAACTTCCGAGTTTGCGCGCTAAAATCGCTGGCACCTCCTCGCTGAAAAATATCCAGACATGCCCACCGCTTCCCGAACGCGACCGCTCCACAGCCGCAGGGATCCCTTCTCCGCGACAAGTCGTCATAATCGCACTGATATCCTCAAGCCAGTTTTCCTTACCTGTGGTGAGCGAAGTCGAACCATCAAAATCTATAGCTAAAAAATAACAGCTCTCGTTCTTAAGCATAGGATAAACACCGATAACCTGTCGGCCATCTAAGTGTTGGCGGATAGCAACCTCGTCGAAAGGCAGAAACTGTTGATTTGGGCACTCAGAACACTTTATGACAGGTTTACGACACAGAGAACGCACCCATTCGTTCTTACAGACCGGACTGTATCCACGTTTACCTGTCCGGTTATTAACCCATAATTTGGCATAAACATCTTCGCGGCCTCGAAAATAATCTTTTAACAAAAGCGCATGGACGATGGGTGATTGATTGTTATCTGTTGGTTTTGGGACAATTATTTTCTCGTTACTCAAACCGTTGAGCTTTTCGGAATACTGCGATTTTAGTTTCGTCAGCATTGCGATTTGCTCGTCGATTTGCTTAATTTTTGCTTCGATGGAAAGCTTTTCTTGATTCATCTTAATTTTTCTAAAATTCCAGGGTTTCTTCAGCCTTCGGGTCATAATCAACTGCCAATTTATAGATGTCCCGGATTTTCTGATAAAAAAGACCTCTGCGCAACCCCCTGAAAATATGGTAAAATATCCATAAAATCAGGAGGATAAATATGTCATTCTTAACGTTCGAAGCCGCAAGCCGTCTGGGAAAAGAAAATAAGCTGATGAAATTAGCCAACGTCATAGA
>JAZDOX010000090.1:0-2114 GCA_043798215.1 Candidatus Omnitrophota bacterium
GGTACCTATGCCTAAGAAGAAGGAGAGGGCCATCGGCGGCCATGCGGTTATGGCTGTGGGATATAATCGCTCTACGGAGCGATTTATAGTCCGCAACTCATGGGGCAAGGACTGGGGCAAGGACGGTTACTGCACGATGCCGTTTGAATACCTGCAGACCCTCTCTGGGGACTTCTGGACCATCCGCAAGTAAAAAATAGTTGAAAGAAAATCCCTCCGGGTTACGTCTATTACAATAATAGGACTTGATATTATGGTACATATATACTACAATTGTGGTATAAAGATACTACAAGGAGGTATATATGCCTTATCTGTTTAGTTTAACTAAGTCGTCGTTACGCGCGAAGTTACTGCTATATTATTTCTCAAATCCGGAGGCCGGGTTGTATGTCCGGGAGATGGCGCAGATACTGCATGTTGACGCGACGAATCTTTCTAAGGAGCTGTCCAGGTTGGAAAAGGCCGGGGTTTTTGTTTCGAAAATGCGGGGGAACCAGAAACACTATAGTATTAATACGGCGTATCCGCTTTATAGTGAACTGCGCTCAATTGTTTTCAAGACTATCGGGGTTGAGGGAGGCCTAAGATCGATCCTGGAGCGCTTGGAAGGAATATCCTGCGCTTTCATTTATGGTTCATTTGCCGAAGGGAAGGAGCGCGCGGAGAGCGATATTGATTTACTTATTATAGGCAAGCCGGACGAGGATAAACTTATAGAGATGATAGGTGCTTTTGAGAAAGAGGTTGGAAGGGAGGTAAATTACAATATTTATCTCCCGGAAGAGTTTAAGCGGCGCTTAGAAGGGAAAGATTCATTTATTGTTAATGTTGTTAAGCGCAAAAAAATAATGCTCAGGGGGGATATAAATGGTATTTGAAGATTTGGTGCGGTCCGGGCAGTTGAAAGAGGAAGAAACAAACCGCCAAAAGTTGTCCGAGTTCGTTGAAATGGCGGAAGAAGAGCTGTCTGCGGCCAAATTTAATCTGCCGAGATATCCCCTAACATCTTATAAATCGGCATACGACGCATTGCTCCACATCGGCAACGCCCTTATTCGTTATTATGGTTATCGCCCTACAGAGAAATATACCCATGCTACAATTACTGAGTTCGTGGATAGGATCTTGGGGAAAGAGTATGGTGATTTGGTAAGGAGCTTTAAACGCATGCGAAAGAAGCGGCACCCGCTGCAATATGAAGCTGTTTTTTCGGAATCAAAAGAAGAAGTCAAAAATTGTATAGAAAAAGCCGAAAAGCTGACCAAGGAAATAGAGAAGTTTATTAAAATATTTCCCGGGCAAAAAGAGATGTTTTAGGATCCTAGGGGACGTCCCAAAAAGGGACACCCTACAATTAAAACGGTGATAGCTACCTAATTCACACCGCCTGATAGCGGGAATTAGAGAAGCAGTCACCGTTTTTTTTGGGAAAAAATAGTTGAAAGAAAATCCCTCCGGGTTGCGTCTATTACCATGGGAACCTTAATATAATATTAAACTTGACAAATATACGCCAATGACGTATATATATTTGCTAGGAGGCGGTGCGCTATGAAAAACAAGGACTTTAAAGATTTATTGACGAGTATCGATCAGGCCAAGAGAATACATGCCGGCAAACTAAAGGCCGGCAGGGCCTTTAAGTTTAACCCTATAATTGTAAAAAATATACGTATGAAACTTCACGCATCCCAGGTTGAATTTGCCCAAATGATCGGGATCAGTGTCGATACTTTGCAGAATTGGGAGCAGGGCAGGAGAAGGCCTGAAGGCCCTGCAATGGCATTGCTTAAGGTGGCAGAAGCTGACCCAGAAACTGTTATGAAAGCCTTGCATCGATAAGGAAATAATTCGGTGACAGCTACCTAATTCACTCCGCCTAATAGCGGGAATTAGAGAAGCAGTCACCGAATTATTTTGAAAGAAAATCCCTTCTTTTTACGTCTATTACGGTAAAGGGTAATAATGCCCTTGACAAAAGGGAAGGGAAATGTCATACTTTAGTATGAATAAAGTAATACCAAATAAGGAGGAGGGGAAGATGTCAAGCCAAACAGCCAAAATAGCCATAAGCATCCCAAAGAATGAACTGAAGATCATCGAGTCTTTGC
>JAZDOX010000101.1:0-7126 GCA_043798215.1 Candidatus Omnitrophota bacterium
TTGTCGTAGATAAAATTCTCTATATGCACTCTCTTTTTGCGTGTTCTGGAACGGCTGGGTATGAAGGCGCGCATCTTTCTTTTATGCATATCGGATCTATTCTCGTATGAGTCGTAGAGGCTATCGGCCGCTACCGCTTTATGCGTTATATCTTTAGACTCATCGTTATCTAATAATTCTTTAACCTCATCGTTGTTGCCTTCGTTTCTGTTGCCGGATATGGTCCTGGCGGAAGTGACGATGCCGCTTCCGGCGTCAACTGATATGTGGCCTTTGTAACCGTGGAAGGGTTTATCTATTGCTTTATGACCGAAGCCGGCGTCAGAGTCCACGAAGCTTACAAGCTTATTCTTCGCTTCTCCAGGCAACGTAGCTTTGGGGAACACCACCTCTTCGAGGAGCCTTATGTCAGGCTCTATCTCTTCTGTGAATTTACCCTTGAGCTCATCTATGAATGACTTTGTTAAGGCCACCTCTTCTTCCAGCGTCTCTTTGGTTGGCTTGCGAAGGAGTTCCTTTTCATTAAAGTATTTTTCCTTTAGCGCCGGGGAGAGTTTTTCCTCGATTCTTTTTATGATCTTTCTTCTTCCATGACGCAGGAGATTCACGGTACTGGGTATCGCTATATCGGCTATTATGTGTGTGGCATCGAGTATTTTGAGATCGCCTTTTATAAGGCCTTTCTCTTTAGCCCTGGCAACGACATCATCGAATAACCTTTTAAAACGCTCTTCGCCGAGCCTTTTGCGGAATACCACGAGTGTCGTGTCATCCGGGGTATCGTCAGATATGCCAAGCCCCGCGAAATATCGGAATAAAACGTTCGTCTTAACCTGCTCTACCACATCATAATCGCTTAGATTATAGAAGAATTCCAGGAATAGCATCTTGAACAAGACCCGCGGAGGGAAGCTTGGGCGGCCCATTGTGTCCGAGTATAAATCCCTGGTCGCCTCATCGACGAATGAGAAGTCCAGACTTTCTTTTATATCCAGGAGGATGTGTTTATTCGGCAGCAACCTTTCATATACGTAACTGTCGAAGAAGTCTTTCTGTCCGGATTCTTTCTTTAGCATATTTTGGCCTCCCTTTAAGATAAGTATACCTTAAAAATAGGCCAAAAGCAATAGCTTTCTCCGTCGGAGGAAGAGATTTTCTCCGACGAGGAATTGATATCAGGAATCAGGGGACTTTTTCAGCAATCCCAGAGGAAATAATAGACAAAAAACATTCTTCCGCAATCGTGATTATATTGATGTAATAGATAAAGGTAGGCCCAAAAAGCAAAAATACAAAAAATGAACCCGTCCCTATTATCGTCCTATTATCACAGTAAAGATGTAAATGGTATGGTCACGCGTAAGAAAGTTGATTGGGAGTTTTATTATATCTTAAAAAGAGACGGCTTTAAAATGGCCAGGCTTTATTTCTGGGGAGTTCGTGCTTTCGGATGGATCTGGTGGGGCAAGCCCAAATTTATAATGAGGTTATTAGGAAGGCCGTAAGGGAAAATAAGAGATTATGGGGAAATAACAAGGGAAGATAAGGAGCGCATATGCCTGATGGAGGATTCGTAGTCAAGATCAATATAAGCGAATTCTCAATCCGGAAGGGACTCAAGGAGATAAGGGAGAAGTGAGGATATGCGTTGGTATCGATGTTTCCAAAAGGGACGTATCTTAATATAGGGCTGTCCCTCTGGGCTTTGGCTTCAAGACGTTAGTTAATTTCTTACCACGTCGCTTTCTTTTAAGTTATGAAGCTTATCGATTGGCGAAGAAATATGAGTGTCTGTTTTTTCCCGGAATCTGTTTTCGCAACTTCCGGACAATGTTGAGCTTTGAGAAACTGCCCGCAATAAATTTATCGATATTATGTTTTGCTTCAAGGTGGAACCGAGCGACACCGCTCTCCATCTCGTCGTCATTTTGAGCCAATGCGGCAAGTTGATTCAAATAATCTTTGATTTTAAAAGCGTGATACTTGACCAAATCAACAATTCGCGCTGAATACCAGCACATTTTACCCCTCATAATGGCAAGCTCTCCTCGCTGTCTCTTGTCCGATCTTTAATGATCTACCTATCGCCTCATAAATTATTCCTAACCTAGCATATGTAATTGTTTTGCCTTATGAGTAAGCATTTTGTATAATATAGCCTGTTTATTGACAGGGCTTTTGGAAGGTACTACGAAGCCCTGCCTGAGCTTTTGAATCGAAGGGCGAAGTAGACCTGCCTTCTCCGCCAAAATTAATACGGGGAGAAGGGGCCGTTCCTTCGCAGCTATCTTGCGTCTTTTGCCGATCATCGCAAGTACCACAAGCCGACAGGGTTTGGGCTCCCATAATAATCGACAAGATAAAAAGGAGGGCGTATGGAAAAAGATTTGCTCAAGCATTTGGAGCGGTTGAATTCGACGGGTCATGTAAAGGCCGACCAGGAAAAATCATCGCCCGAGTTGATCTCCGTATTTAAGATCCGGAAAGGCGATAATAGATCATGCCCCAATAAATGTGGTTGTTCCACTTCAAGCGGAAAAGGCGAAGTGGACGAAGGCAGTGGTTTTGCGGGCAATTGCGGATCAAGCTGTGGATGCTCTTCCAAGACGGGCGCGGGCTGCAACGGCAGTCAGGGGCATCATGTGGGAGACGGCGGGAATCCCAACCAGATAAAATAGCATGTCCGGTAATAGGCAGTTCCATTTTCCGAAAAAATATTTTTATTCCTGCCGCGAAAGCCAGCATCTTTATTACAATGGTGAACGCGGCGTCTGCGTGATCGTGAACCGGTCAGGCAGCGACATTCTTGGCGCCTGCAATCCTTTCGCTACCCTTGACGAGGTCATGCGTAGAGTATCGCTATCAGCCGAATGTCTGGATATTGTCAAAAACAAGGCCGGGATATTCTTGGATAAGATGATTGAGGCGCAGTTTTTGACTACACAGCCTCCGCTTGATATGTTCTCTGCGGCAAATTGCGCAGACGCGCCCGCGGCCAAACTTAACGATGTGTATCTTCATGTTACAGATGCCTGTAACGCCCGCTGCCTTTACTGCTACAACGCCAATCAGCGAAAGAAGGCCTTAAAACAACAGAAAAAAGGAATACGGCAGCAGCTGACGTCAGGCCAAATATGCGCTCTGTTTGACGAAATCGCGGGCTGTGGCGCCAAAAATATCATTTTTACGGGAGGCGAGCCGCTTATGCGCCCCGACCTGTTCAAACTTGCTGAGCAGGCGCGCCTGCTGGGTTTTTCACTGTCACTTCTCTCAAACGGAACCTTGATCGACGCGGACAGGGCGAAAAAAATTGCCTTTTTTTTCGATTCCGTAATTATTAGTTTTGACAGTTGTGTTAAGAGCGAATATAAACTGCTATCTCCCGGAGCCTCATTTGAAAAGGCCGTTGCCGGTATCACGTATCTTGTCAAGGCCAACGTCAGGAGGCTTTCGTTAAGACCGGTTATAACGCGGTATAACACGGAATCGCTTCCCGCCCTGGCTGAGTTTACCGTAAGCAGGTGGCCGGGCGTTTATTTTCTTCCCGCACTGTACCTTCCCAATAACTTTTCCGATGCGCATGATTTTGAGCTTGTCCCCGATCCCGCGAAGTATTTTCAGGCGCTGGATGAGTTTCGCGCCAGGCTTACGGGTTTTGGCGCAGGCGTAACTTCGGACGATGTGCCATTGGAGGCATATGGAAGTTGCGGCGCAGGGGGTAACGGGGTTATTAGCATAGGCTCGGAAGGTAGCGTCTATCCATGTCAGTGTCTGCATAAGGATGAGTTTGAATGCGGTAATATCAGCGAAAAACCTCTTTCATGGATCATCGCTCATTCACCCATACTAAAGACCTTCAGATCGAAGCGCGAGGCGACGTCCCAGGCATGCGCGGAGTGTGGCTTGATCTCCCTATGCTGTTCTTCCTGCAGATTTTTACGTAAAGAATTCGAACACACCGAAAAACAATTTCTTATGCGTATGTGCCCATTCTTCAAGAGTGAAATAGAAAAACGCCTCTGGCTAGAGGCAAATAGGCAAATAAAATAATCAAATTATGGCCGTATACGTCTACTGCATAAAAGAAGATTACCATTATAAATCCTCTATAACAGGCCGATCATTTGAAAATGAATGGTTTCAGCTCTTACCGGACGGGATGATTACTGTTAAAGGCACAAATAAGCGTGGATATTCGTGGGATGGATGCAGTCCGAAATATAAGATAAGGGATATGTATTTCGGAACACCGGAAGCTGTCTTGAATTATGAGAAAGGCCAGTCCAAGACCTATTATGCCTCATTGATTCACGATCTATTCTATCAATTCAGTAAAGACGTGAAGGGTATTGTAACGCGCACAGAAGTAGACAAAGAATTTTATGATATTTTAAAAAGGGATGGTTTCGGAATGGCCGGATGGTATTATTGGGCCGTTCGCTTATTAGGGTGGATCTGGTGGGGCAAACCCAAACTTATAATGAGATTATTGGGCCGGCCTTAGGAAAAATCGGGTTTCGGTCCAGAAAGTGCTGGGCAGGTAAAATAGAATAATAAATGAACACTGATATCGGCAGAGACCATGGTGAGCAGCCGATAGCGAAGATTATGGCTCTGCATGGATTAAAAGCCCACGATCTCGTGGCGTGCTCAACCGGGCAGATAACGTATAAGATGGTTAGCCGTGCCATGAAGAGTAGGTGTTTAACATCTGCTATACAATCCAAAATATTGAACGCGTTGAACAAGGCTTCAAAAAAGAATTACTTACTGAAAGACCTGTTTAATTATTAGGAAAACCAATGAAGGCTATAACTGCTTCTCAAGCAAAGTTGCTAGATAAAGAAGCGCGAAAAATTTATGGCCTTTCCACTTTGATCCTGATGGAGAATGCGGGAAGGGCTGTCGCCGAGGAGATAATCAAATTAAAGAAAAGAAAAATAGCTATATTCTGCGGCAAAGGAAACAACGGCGGGGATGGTTTTGTCTCGGCAAGGCATCTTTTCGCAGGAGGAATAAAGCCGGAGCTCTTCTTAACAGGCAAGATCTCTGAGGTTAAAGGTGAGGCAAGACTTAATCTGGATATCCTTTTAAGGTTAAAGCATAAGATATTTGAAATAGACGAGAAAAATGTCAGTTTGTTAAAGAAAAAGATCCGCCGATACGATTTAATTGTAGACGCGATCTTTGGAGTGGGGCTTAAAGGTAATATAGAAGGTTTCTTTAGAGATTTAATTGAATTAATAAATTCTTCAAGCGCCTATATTGTCTCTGTTGATATTCCGTCGGGTTTAGATGCGGATATGGGGGATGTATTTGGGGCTTGCGTAAGAGCAGATAGAACGGTAACCTTTATTGCTAAGAAATGCGGAATGGTTAATGGTAAGGGGCCTGAATATTGCGGTAAGATCATAGTGAAAGATATAGGATTTCCTTTTCAAGATTAGCTTCGAGCCTGTCCCCGGAGATCTTTTATATAAAGAATTCTGGAATTAACCGAAAACCTTTTTGATGCATGAATGCGCCGGATAAAACACGAAAGGATCTGGAAGATGAAGACGTTACTGATATCGGCAAGCCCGCGTAAGGAGAAGAGCAGTTCGTTCCTTTTAGCAAGAGAGGTCGCCGCCGGGCTCGTGGAGGAAGGGATTGCCTGCGAGGCACTTCATCTCGATGACTATAAACTTATCTTCTGTAAGAGCTGTGAGGCTTGTCACAAGAAGATCCTTGCCTGCCCGCTCAAAGACGACGCGATGGCCCTTCTCCAAAGGATGCTTGACGCAGACGGCCTTCTCCTCGCCTCTCCCAACTACATTAATCAGGTGACCGGCTCTCTCAAGGTCTTCTTCGATCGCTCAGCGCACTTTGTCCATTGTCTGCGGCTCTTAGGAAAGTATATGGCGGCCGTCGTCACCTCGGGCGGCGGCTACGGCGATCCGGTCATCAACTATATCGGATATTACGGGCGCGTCTGCGGCGCGCAATTTTCCGGAGGCATCTCAGCCTCGCAGTGGTACGACAAAGATAAGAAGGAAGAGGCTTTTTTGCTTGGAAAGAAGTTCGCGAAGGACATCAGGGAGAAGACGGTATACCCCGACCAGATGGAGCGCATCGAAGAGCATAAGGCGCATTTCGCCGCAATAATGAAGATAAGGAAAGACGATTGGAACGAGGAGTACGGGTATTGGATCGGGAAGGGATGGCTCTGACCGCCTGGGGCGCTTAAATTAAACTAGGACGTTGTCTTTATAAGCTTGTAAATGTCAGTAGCGATGAGAAATTCTTTCAACATATTGATTATATCAGGGAATTATACGATCGATATCGTGATGAAGAAAGCAAAGATGTTAATATCGCGGCAAAGAGCCCGGCAAAGAATATAACTAAAGACAAGGCGCCGGGCGTTTCAACAAAGAAAGATCTTTCAGGGGCAGAACAAGACGAGCCGCCATTATATCAATCCATAAAAAAGATATTACCGGAGTTTTCGGAATATTATCCCTTAGATCAAATATACAGTACTGATTTAGATGGAAGAACAAAAAAACCAGTAAAGCGAGATACTCAGACCGAATATACCTCAGAAGGCGAAACGCGAACAAATAGATATGGGGATTTTTTCTATACAATGAATTCACCCAAACATTGGCCAGAATCTAATCTCGCAAAAGACAGGATAATGGCTGACTGGTTAAATAGATTGGTATTCCTGAATGGGAAAACAGTAGTGCATTATCGTTCAGACTATTATCCCTTTTTCGGGCTAAAAGCCGCTGAGTACGGAGCCACTTCCTATTTGGTTGACCCTCGAAGAATACCTTATATAGAAGATCTCCTGTTTGGCAGGAAAGAGTTTTCTCGGAAAGCTTATTTGCAAGCTGAGGAAGCCGCGCGTCAGATACCGCCTCTAAGCGAAGTTGTGTCAAAATATGCTGAAGAATTGCTCAAGCTTCCTCCGCGGCAATTAATTGAATTAATCGTAAAAAGCAACTAAGCTGACAAGAGAAGTTTCCAAAAATTCGTTATTTCTTTTTCAAGATTCTTAATCATTGACATTGCCCGCGGAAGGTCTATTTTTCTTATAGCGGACATATTATTTTCCTGAATTGCTTTTAGCCAATCGTAT
>JAZDOX010000117.1:0-7530 GCA_043798215.1 Candidatus Omnitrophota bacterium
ACTGCATTGTAAAGTTAGTTCTTGGCAGTTTGTCATGCCCGAATGTTTTAATCGGGCATCCAGACACGCCCATTTCTGGATTCCCGCTAAAAGATTGCGGGAATGACAATTAGTGAAAACTAATTTTACAATGCACTACTACAATCAGATATTCATAAAAATCCTCTCTAAGATGAGGCATACTCCTCCCATCGGAACAGCGTTTTCGCCCAATTTAGAAGGCGCTATCTTTAGTTTCTGAAGATTCTCCTCTCGCGACCAGGAATGGACGGATCTTCTCGCGGAATCCATAAATACCGCACCCGCTTTCTCTATTCCGCCGCCGATAACAATTACCTCGGGATTCAAAAGATTTACCAAAAACGCCATTTTTTTTCCAATGCGCCAACCTGCATCCTCCAATAATTCTTTGGCAAGCTTATCTTCCGCTTTCGAAGCTTCTATGATTAAACTCAAATCTACCTTATCGGGATTATTTCGCGCTAATCCGGAGATAGCCGACTTCGCTCCTTCCTTGAGCGCCTTTCGCGCGTAATACGCAACACCCAAATCCAATTCCCACGCGCCAAGATCCAGCGATTCCTTCCTTTTCCGCTCTTCATCGGACTCGGACGGATTAAATATGCCTAACCCTCCGGCATAACCCGTCGAGCCCCTGTATATATGCCCATTTATCATCAAGCCGCAGCCTACCCCCCCATACATATAAATCATATCTTTTATATCGGACTCGAACCTAAACCAGCGTTCGCCAAAAACCGCGCACGCCGCATCGCGCTCCACCAAAGTAGAAATGCCAAATTCTTTTTCAAAAACATCCTTAACGGAAATTCCCGAAATGTGGCCGGATGAAACGCCAATCTCGTCAAGCCATCTTATTTTTTGGTCATTACGATCTATGATTCCGGGGATGCCCAATCCAATCCCTTTTATTCTATCCACGCCAACCTTAGATTTACTTAGGATCTCTTCGGCTGCCTCAACTAATTTGCCGATCACCTCCCCGCTATTATGACGAGAGCAATCTTTTTCAACCTCATAAACAACTTGCATCTTCGAATCAACCAAAATTCCCGTAATATTAAACGCCGTCAGGCCCAGTCCGATAACATATCCAAAACTCGGATCGATCTCGACAAGCGTCGGACGCCTACCCCCGGTAGATATATCCAAACCTTTTTCCGCTATTAACCCCTTTTCTATAAATTCATTTATATAATTCGAGACAGTAACTATGTTCAATCCGGTTAGTCGCGAAATTTCCGTTCTTGATATTGTCCCGCGTTTAATAATGAGTCCCAAGACCGATAAATTTTTTCTCTGTTTATCCGTCAATATCCTACCCATCTCCAGCGCGTTTACGGTATTACTGATCGTCATCTTTACCTCCGCTTTTTCTGAATACTTTTTTATCGCCTTTGTTGCCCGCCCATAACCAACCTCAAAACATCATCATAGCGCCTTGATCGAGACTAATACATTGTAAAATTAGTTTCCACCAGTTGTCATTCCCGCAATCTTTTAGCGGGAATCCAGAAATGGGCGTGTCTGGATGCCCGATTAAAGCATCCGGGCATGACAAACTGTCAAGAATTAACTTTACAATGCACTAATGCCCTGTAACATTAATTCATAGTAGTTCTTGGAGACAGCAAACATTTATTCTTCAAGCGAATCCGCCTGAGGCGGATGAGTCGAGAAGTTCTGCTGCTGTCCCTGTCTGCCCTCGGCTTCGCTGAGAGGCGAGCCGACACCTGTCTGCGCGCGGAACGCACAGGCAGAGGCAGTCATCTCCATAGTTCTCGACTCGTCCCGCCCTTTCTGCGAAAGGGCGGGACTCGCTCGAACAGTATAAAATTTGCGGGACAATGTACTATAAACGGTTTCATAAGTTACCTTGTTTAAGCCGCGAGACATCATTCCCCGCTTTACAGACTGGGTCATAATCCTTTTCTCGACTAAATAGATCAACATATTGTAGTTGCCCAATTTATTGGGCAACTACAATATGACACAGTCTGCAAGTCGGGTAATGACAGGCTCTTATGAAACCGCTTATAATGACAATTTCTAATAAAATTTTACTTATTTTATTATACCATTATTATTAACGAGATTGATTTTTTAAATACCTCCGAAACTATTTTAAAATCCGATTATGGATTATGAGAATTTGTCCGAAAAGAGCAACCCAAGGGATTGGGAAAAACCTGCGAGGAATAATAATTCAAAAATTTGCGCGCTTGAAATCCGTGATAAAAATAATCTGATTCCCCGCCTGTAAAGGGGTTGTTGCAAAATACACGATTGTGCGTCATCTGAGTCCGCATTCGTTTCACTCAGCGCAGGCTCAGGGCGATTCCTGCCTGCCGGCAAGGCAGGAATCTCAACGGAGACAATAGATCCTTCGCGGAGTTTACCCTTGAGCAGAGCGAAGGGCTCAGGATGACGAACAATAGGGTTTTTCAATGGTCTCAGCATAAAAAATTACGTCGGCTTGCTTATTTTTTATCCTCAAACTCATCCGCCAAAATTATAGCCTCGGATATTTGCCTCATAGATCTCCTGAAATCCATAGCCTGCTTCTGAATCTTGCGAAAAGCGTCTTCCTCGCTTAACCCCCTGCGCATAAGCACGCCTTTAGCGCGCTCAACCAATTTTCTCGTCTCAAGCTCTTCCTGTATTATCTTAGATTTAACCATCAGCTGCGCGTTTTCGATGGCAACCGCAGCCTGATTAGCAACTGCCGTCAAGATATTTATTTCATTACAAGTAAACTTATGCGGGGTTGAGGTGTAGCTATTCAAGACTCCTATCAGCCTGCCTTTCACGCTCATGGGAACAGAAAGAAGGGAACAAAGTTTCTCTTTTTTAGCAATCGCAACGTTTATATACCCGGGATCTTTTCGGACATCCAACACGGCGATGGGTTTATTCTCTTGCGCAACTTTTCCAGCTATTCCCTGACCTATTTTTATATCCGGCTTTCTGTTATACGACTCGCTCACGCTTTGGGTGGCGCGAACCACAAGCTCATTGGTCTCTTCATCGATAAGCATAAGAGAACAAATCTTGGAGTTCATCACCTCTGCCGTCACCATAACTATCAGGCGCAAGATGTCCTCAAGATACAAATTAGAAGTTATCGTCTGACTTATCCTGGATAAAGCCTCTATTTGCTTTTCGTAAGGAGCCGGTTTCTTTCTGAGCTTTGTTTTTATTTTATTCGTCATTTGAATTGTTTTAAAAAACTAAAGTATTGACAGGTAATTCTTTATCTCATAATCGGTAACCCATGCCCTGTACTTATCCCATTCTATCTTCTTATTCTCAATAAAAATGGTAAAAGCGTGCTCACCCAGCGCTTTTCTTACCACGGAGCTCTTCTCGGTCTCTAATATAGCCTCGTAAAGATCGCCGGGCAACGGATTTATGCCGCGCTTCTTTCTCTCTTCCTGGGTAAGTTCAAATACATTCTCCTCGGTCGGAGGCATCAGATCGTATTCCTTTTCTATTCCTTCGAGTCCGGCGGCCAACATTACGCTAAAAGCCAGATATGGATTGCAGGCTGGATCCGGAGACCGGTATTCCACTCGAGTGGCCTTCTCTTTGCCGGGTTTATACTCGGGAATTCTGACCAAAGTCGAGCGGTTTCTTTTGGCCCATGATATGTAAACAGGCGCTTCATAACCGGGAACTAATCTCTTATAGGAATTTACCCATTGGCTTGTTATCGCTGTTATCTCCTTAGAATGCCTTAATAAACCGGCGATAAAGTTTTTGGCGATTTTTGAAAGATGATACTTATCTTTAGGGTCAAAAAAAGCGTTGCTGTTTCCTTTAAAAAGAGACTGATGAACATGCATCCCTGAACCATTGACTCCAAAAATTGGTTTCGGCATAAATGAAGCAAAATAATTATATCTCTGCGCCACCTCTTTAACGACAACCCTGTAAGTCATGGCGCTATCCGCCATCGTCAAAGCATCCGTATACCTTAAATCTATCTCGTGCTGGCTCGGCGCAACCTCATGATGGCTGTATTCAACGCCTATCCCCATAGCTTCCAGTATTAAAACGGTATCGCGCCTCAAATCCGATGCGATATCCGGAGGTATCAAATCGAAATAACCCCCCGCGTCCAAAGGTTCGGTAGTCTTATCATCTTTGAAATAAAAATATTCTAATTCGGGGCCCACATAAAAGTTAAACCCAAGTTTGGCGGCGCGTTTCAAATTTTGTTTTAGTATATACCTTGGATCGCCCTCAAAAGGCTGTCCGTTCGGCCTGACAATATCGCAAAACATTCTCGCGACGGCGAATTCCTCCTTGGGTCTCCAGGGAAGCAGGCAGAATGTGTTAGGATCGGGCTTGGCCATCATATCGGACTCGTCAATTCTGGCAAACCCCTCTATGGAAGAACCGTCAAATCCCATCCCTTCGTCGAGCGCGCCCTCAAGCTCCTCAACCGTTATGGCGAATGATTTTAAAAAACCCAATATATCGGTAAACCAAAGCTTAATAAACTTAACATTGGCTTCTTTCGCCATCTTTAACACATACTCTTTGTCTTTTACCCCTTTTGTCGTCATCTTGCCGTTCTCCTTTTTTAACCCGCCTTCGGCGAGGTTTTCGCCTCAACGAAGCAAAGAAAAGAATCCACGGGCTTACACCCGCGGAGCTTCAAGTATCGGAAGTAGAATCTGCCCTGGTCTTCATTTTAACAGTAATGTATCTATTGGTTATGGGAAATCTTCTATCCTTGCCAAAAGCTTTTGGCGTAATCTTGACACCCGGAGGCGACTGTCTTCTTTTATACTCATTTCTGTCAACCATAGAAATAATTTTTCTGGTCAATTTCGGATCAAAACGCAAAGCGCATATCTCGCTGAAAGATTTATCTTCCTCAACATATAATTTTAACACGGCGTCCAGAGATGAATAAGGCGGAAGCGTGTCTTGATCTTTCTGGTTCGCTTTCAGCTCGGCGGTGGGAGCTCTTTTAATAATGCTCCGGGGAATAACTTCTTTGTTTGCCACCGCATTTCTATACTCTGCCAAATGATAAACGCTTGTCTTGGGAACGTCTTTTAGAACGGCAAATCCTCCGGCCATATCGCCATACAACGTGCAATAGCCGGTTGACATCTCGCTTTTGTTGCCGGTGGTCAAGACAAGCCAGTCAAATTTATTCGAAAGCGCCATCAGGATATTTCCGCGTATTCTAGCTTGCAGGTTCTCTTCCGCAATGCCCGTCTTTTCATTTTTAAATTCTTTTTTTAAAGCGCGCAGATACGCCTGAAATACGCTTTGTATCGGCAGGGTAATAAGTTTCATGCCTAAATTCTTGGTAACAACAATCGCGTCTGACTTCGTCTCCTCTTTCGTATAAATAGAGGGCATAGTAACGCCGATAACATTATCTTTTCCGAGAGCGTCTACGGCGATAGCCGCGGTCAGCGCGGAATCTATTCCACCGCTTACGCCCAAAACCGCTTTCTTGAATCCGTTCTTGACGACATAGTCCTTTGTGCCCAAAACAAGCGCCTTATATATCTCCTCAATACTACCAAGCTTATCAATATGGCGCGTCGGGAAAGGCGGTTTCAACCTAACCTCGCACCTCTTCAAGGAAGCCTCTCTGGATTTAAAGAAAGTTTTTAAGTTCTTTTTCTTGGGCGCTCTTCTGGCGCCTAAAAACTCCTCAAGATTCAAATCATATAAGACAACATCCTCCTCAAATTGCTTTCCGCGCGAAATGATTTTTCCATCCCAGTTGACTATCATACTGCCGCCATCAAACACAAGCTCATCCTGCCCGCCTACCAAATTGTTGTAGAAAATAACTGAGGATGTCTCTTTCGCGCGGGCGGAAAGCATATTCTCGCGGATGTGCAATTTACCGGCGCAATACGGCGAAGCGGAAATGTTTATAATAACCGGGGCGCCCATATTTAACGTCTCAAAACTGGCCGGGCCGCGGCCTTCCCATATATCTTCGCAAATATTAACGCCTATTTTCAACCCGTCAAATTTAAACGCGAAAGATTCCTTGCCCGCCTTAAAATATCTCTTTTCATCAAAGACGCCGTAATTCGGCAAAAGTATCTTATGATACATATAAACCAGTTCTTTATCGTGAATAAGAGCTGCGGCATTAAAAAGGTCTTCCCCGACCCTGTCCAAGCACCCTAAAATAGCGCTAATCCCTTCGGTTTTATTGACCAATTCATTTAAAACTTTAATAGAATCTTCAACAAACTGCGGTTTTAGAAGAAGGTCTTCGGGGGGGTAACCGGTAAGCGAAAGTTCCGGAAATATGACAATATTGGCTCCGAGCGATCTGGCATCGGAGGTAAACTTTAAAATTTTGTCTCTATTGGCCGAAATATCTCCTACCGTAGAGTTAATCTGCGCAATCATAAAACGTATCGGATCCATAAAAATCCTTTCTTGAATTAACTTCTTATTATATCATAAGTTATGAAAAAGGCAAGAAAGAACGTGATTCTTGTGATTCTCCGGCAAAACCCTGCTCCGAATAGCCTGCCTAAGCGCCCCCAAACAACACGAAACCTATATCTCAACTGTTCGAAACCAAACACCCTAATTGAACATTAACCAGAAATTTCCCAATGCCCGCCTTTATCAGGGCCGATACGGCGTAAGCGTTTCTGCTCTTTTAAGGATCGGATAATCTTTTCAATGCCCGGGATACTCATATCAAGAGAAGCCGCTATTTCCGGAATAGTTACAGAAGGATTCTGAATTATAATTTCGATAACTTTCACCTTACTTTTCACCTTACTTTTCACCCTACTTTTCTGACCACCAGCCAACCCCTCGCCTTCCTCCCATTTCGGCCGATAAAAAGAAACCACAAAACCGGTTTTCGCACGCTTAAATTCAACCCGGATACCTGCGGCAACACATTCATCATGGATACGTTTAATCCCGCTTCCCCAGCGTTCAATATCCTTTGACTTATACATTGTTTCCGCAATCAAAGGATTGCGCAAAATCGACTGCTCATCACCGGTAAAAAAATCTTCCGGATTAACCCCATCTGGAAAGAATCCCGGATTATAAATCTCAACCCGATCTTTAAAAATCGCTACCTCATTGCCTTTAGGATTAGTGTAGTCCCTATGGCATAATGAATTCCCAACGGCCTCCCGAATAGCTTCAGTCGGAATTTCAGGAATTTCTTTGCGGGGCCCTGTTTTGATTTCAGCGCGCCATTTGATATTGCCGTTAACATAGACCTCGGCCTGCTGGCGTAAGCTAAAAAGATTACCTTTAAATGATTTAATATCCAGAAACCATACGTGTCCAAATTAGCCAATGAATACCGACGATAATATCATTTTGAGATACGAATTTATATTTGTCATCTATGAAAAAGCATGTCAATATAAAAATACCCATCCATTGAGCAAAAATAACACATTTTTGCATGCTCCCTTCCGAGATTCAAGCTAACCACCTTAAGCGGTTATGGAATATTCTCGATATCACGGTTCTTGACAG
>JAZDOX010000118.1:0-6729 GCA_043798215.1 Candidatus Omnitrophota bacterium
ACTGCATTGTAAAGTTAGTTCTTGGCAGTTTGTCATGCCCGAATGTTTTAATCGGGCATCCAGACACGCCCATTTCTGGATTCCCGCTAAAAGATTGCGGGAATGACAATTAGTGAAAACTAATTTTACAATGCACTACTAATCCAACAAGACTCTTGATACTATTAAATATTTACTATATAATCTTTTTGGATAACCTTGAAAGGAGGTGATGATAAAATAAAGAAGCGGCGTTTTTTCTTGCCATACTAATAGTTCTTTGCTGTGTCGGCGCGGCAAGTTACGCTGTTGACCCAAAAGATATGAAGGCTTCCATCAAAACAGTGACCGGAATGATAACGTCTATAGATTCCGAGAAAAATGAAATAACCGTAAAAGAAGTAGGATCGGGCATAGACAAGGTAATCGCGGTAAACATAGAAATCATTCCTTCCCTAAAAATAGATGAGAAGGTTAGCGCCGAAATTAAAGAGTGGAGCAACATCGCGGACAACATTAAGAAGATTGAATAGAAAAATTTAGACTCACCGTAAAAAATCAAGGAGAATCAAATGAAAAAAGTTATTTTAATCGTTGCCGTTTTAATGATTGCAGCTTCTTTATCTTCAGCGCAACCAATGGAAAGCAATCAAGCCGCTATAGCCGCCAAAACCGAGGCTGAACACGTTACAGGTAAAGTCGAGGAAGTCTCGATGGCAAATCCAGAGCAGGGAACAAAATCGATGGTTACAATAATGGACAGCGAAGGCGCCAAAATCGCTTTTGAAGTAACACCCGCTACCGCGATATACAATGTAGAGATGAAACCGATAGGAATAGACGCTATACAAAAGGATATGATGGTTAAAATCAAAGGGACCTCAAAAGAAGGGGTTGGAGTAGCTGCTTCAATTATGCTAATTAAATAAAAAAGTATGGCAGCTTTAAAAGCAGGCGATATTTATAAATATCGCCTGCTTTTTTTATGGCCAGCAAATATCCTTGTAGCCGCAATTTCCACATTTCTTCGGGGCGGGGTCAAATTCAGGCAATTTATCAAACTCGAGATTCTTTATTCCGCGCCGGCAGTCTTTAATAACCAATTCGATCTCCGAGACCATATCGTTATTCAACTCGACAATCTTATTTATGTATTCCCCCTCTTTCAGATTATACTTCGCGACTGTGGATTTCGCCGGTTCTATAAAGACAAGGACTCCATGGCTTACTTTATATCCTTTAGATTCGCGTTCATGTCTATCGAAAAGCAGTTTATACGCCACAAGCTGCCGCAGGTACCCGTCACACTCATCGCTTCCAAGATTTACCGCGCCTGATAGCGAATTATGTATGCTCTTTATGTGATCGTCCGGCTTGCCAGTCTTGTAATCCACGACACGCACAGTATTATCCGTCCGGCTTACTATCTCGGTCTTGTCATATTTTCCGTTAAAAACAAGGTCATCCTCTATCATAACCGTAAGCTTCTTCTCTAAACCCAAAGGCATTATCGGCGACCTCGATTCCTTATCGAACCACTTCTTTAAATTATCCATCTGGCGCAGGCATCCAAGCTGAATAGATTTCTCCACTCCGATAAGATAAAGCTCGCGTTTAAAGGCGTCTTTGAAAAACTCAAAATCCGGAAATACGGCGTCTCTCATAAAATACATATAAGTATCTTCAAGCGCCTTGTGAACACAGCTTCCGAAAGTAAGGCTCAAATTCTTCTCCGAAGGGAGCTTGAACACGTCGTTGTAGAGATATCTTCTTTTACAGGTTATGTAATTATTCAAGCTTGTGGGATTTAAAGAAAGGTTTGAGACCATATCTTTCAATACCGCCTCCGCGCCGATAAGCGGGTCGTCGCCGGCGTTATCTTTAAGAAAAACCGACAGCGTCTCTTCTTCCGTTCTTAACTTTTCTTTCGCGCGTTCAAGGCCTGCATTGGCAATATATGAACTACTTATGGCGCTTTCGGTCGGGCTGGCGGTATAAATGAGATTGGCTTTGGCGCGGGTTGAGGCGACGTAGAAAAGCCGCGTCTCATCACAAAGGTCGAGCGTCCTTAAAAGTTTCTTGTCGGATACTCTCTGTCTGCCCTTAAAAAATTCCGCCGGAAGCGGAATTAGATCGGCCACGGGTTTGGCCGGCCAGTTCTTGTCCTGGAGACAAAAAGGTATCACGACGCTATGAAACTCGAGGCCTTTTGAGCCGTGCGCTGTGAATATTCTTACTCCTTCCTGGGTCATCGTGACAAGATCTCCGGTTAAGGGGATATTATGGTCTTTTTTGGTCTGAAGTTCGTCTATAAATTCCGCGAGAGTTACGGCGGGATTGGACAAATCGGCGTCTTTAACCATATTCACGAATGAGGATAACGCGCGCAGGTCTCTTATCCTTAAAAGATCTTTGTCGGCGTAGCTCTCAAGGATATGCCTGAAGACGCCGGCATCTTTTATATACCGCATAAGTATGGCGTGAACGGGTTTGACCTCGGCCTCATCCAAAAGATTCTTTATCGCGCGCGCGGCATTCCTCATAGCCTCGATCGCGCCGTCAACCGTTTTCTCCGCGCGCCCTTCGGCAGGCTTTTCCTCCTCGCCGAAAGCGCTCAAAAACTCCGAAAAAAGCGCGATATCGCCGCTCTCTTTATTCGCCCTTCTATTGCGTCTCTTGGAATTCACCCGTTCAATGAATTTCAAGACCTCGCGAAGCGGTATCCCGAGATAATCGCTTGTTATTATCCGATAAAAAAGCGCGTCCTTCGCCGGTAGATCGCCCGTATCCTTCATATGCGCGAAATGAAGGACATCCAGCATCTGCTTAACGCGCTTCTCGGAACTTATATCCTCTTTGCCGTCTGTGGCGTATGGGATGCCCGCCCTTAAAAACGCGTCGATCAACCTCAAGATGTCTTTTCTCTTGCGCACGAGAACCGCTATCTGATTGTATGGCAGCCGCCTCTCTTCGCTCGAAAGCTCGGATGAATTTTCTATACCGCTCTTCATCTCTTTTATCTTTTCCGTTATGAACAATAACTCTTCGGCATCGGTGGTAAATTCACGAAACTCTATCTTCTTGGCTTTAAAATCCTTCTCGTTAACGAGTTCTTTGACAACGAGGCGTTCTCTCTCCGGAAGGAACTTTATTATCTTATCGGTAAGGCCGACTATCTCGGGAGTGGAACGGTAATTCCTCTCCAAAGAGATTTCTTTTAAGGAAGGAAATTTTGTCCTTAATGTCCTAAAATTCCCAACGGAGGCGCCCTGAAAACGGTAGATAGACTGGTCGTCATCACCGACACAGCAAAGATTGGAATTGGGGGACGTCCCATTTGGGGGCACACCACTTTTATTTATAGCCGCATGTTGTGGGGTGTCCCCAAATGGGACGTCCCCGATAAGTTCAAACAACAAATTCATCTGCGCGCCGTTTGTATCCTGATATTCATCAACCATAATATAGCTGAATCGCCCGCGAAGCGCGCGCTTGAGTTCCGGCTCATTGCGCAAAGCCTCGAGCGCGAAGACTATCATATCATCAAGATCGTAACGGCCGCGCTCGTCGAATATCTCTTTATTTCTACCTCTCTTATATTCCTCGTATAATTTATAGACAACCGCCAGCGCGTTTAATTTTGAAACGCCCTTATCGTCTATGTATACCCCATCCGGTTTGGCCGCGGCGGAAAGCTCGCCAAATTCCTTGGGAGTAACGCCGTCTCTCTTTAGCTCGCTTATCTTATCCGATATCGCCCTACGATAGTGATACGGCGACTTAAGGGGCCTTATCGCGTCTATCCCGTCGGTGTGATCGAGTATATATTCCAGAAGCTTTATCTCTTCGATATCGGTCATAAGGGCCTTTTCCTGTATATAATCGGCGGCTTCCTCGGACTCTAAAATAACGGAATTCGCGAAACTATGAAAAGTGCCGACTTCGACATCGTAGGCCAAAGGCCCAAGCATTCTAACGAGACGTTCTTTCATCGCTTTCGCGGCGGCGTTGGTATAGGTAAGAATGAGGATATTCTCGGCGGCGGCTTTTTTCAGGCGTATTATGTTCGCGGCGCGGACGGATAACAGCTCTGTCTTGCCGGTTCCCGGCCCCGCCAATATCAACAAAGGCCCGTCGAGACGGTCAACCGCCTCTCTCTGCTTTGAATTTAATTTGTCGTAGTATTTATTGAAATTGTTCATAATCATTGCCGTCCAAATTAGCATTTGTCATTCCCTCCGCTTCGCAGACTGGGACATAACCCTTTTTCTTGACTAAATAGATCAACATATTGTAGTTGCCCAATTTATTGGGCCGATACGTTGTGCTCGATAAATCGAGCAACTACTGTGTTGTCAAATTAGTTTTTGGTAGTTTGTCATGCCCGAATGCTTTAATCGGGCATCCAGACACGCCCATTTCTGGATTCCCGCTAAAAGATTGCGGGAATGACAATTAGTGGAAACTAATTTTACAATACACTACATTGTATCCCAGTTTGTTGATCGGGGAATCCAGTCACGCTACTTTTTCTGAAGGCAGTAAACATTTATTCTTCGAGCGAACGACCGCAGGGAGCGAGTCGAGAAGTTGCTACTGCTGTCCACATCCATAGTTCTCGACTCGTCCCGACGTATCGTCGGGCCTCGCTCGAACAGTATAAAATTTATGTTACAGCGCGCTACAATGTCATTGCGACCCTGAGCACATTCGCTTCGCTCAGTGTAAACTCCGCGAAGGGAAAGCAATCTCTTATGCTATTTGCCGCGGGCCATTTACCAACGTAGAGTGTCCCCGCGGGGAACGTCCCGATTTACGATTTACTGATCTCCTATCCTTGAGAATTTAAAATTGATATGTAATAAATGTAGGCTAATGGATGTCGTATTTTAATTTAGCGGCAGCTGTTATACTGGCTAAATCTTTATCCATGAAATCTGCAACACTCTCTTTATCGTAAAAATCTTTATAGTTATCTAGAAGATACCTGACACTTTTGCTTGCCTGCTCAAGATTATAAAAGTGAAATGCTATCTGTTTTCCTAAATGACTTTTTACTAATCGATACCTAGTTCCAGAGGCTGATTCATCTGGTTTCCTACAGCATTCTGAGTGCCCAACTCCGTTGATACAGGCAAAAGCAGCTTCAACATGATGCACTGCCATATAAAAAACCATCGTTATCGCCCAGTCAATGAAACGTGGTTTTTTACCTCCGAGAAATGAAAAGGCATCATCATTAATTTGTACTTGCCGAAGATGTTCTTTTTTATTCGCCATCAGGGATAGATTTTAGTAAAAAATTTGGAGACCAAATCTTCTTCATTCCTATCGAATCTTGGAACTGCTAAAAACTCTACCTCATAATCAATATATTTATCTTCAATTGATAGCCTAACTTCAAACAATTTTTCAGCTACAGCTCTATCATATTTTTTGTTATTTAAAAGAACTATGATATTTATTTTCTCTTTATTTTCCACAAATGACACAAAGAAAGAGTCCACTTCTTGGATGTTTTTTAAAAAGGGGGTCATATAATCTTTAAGCTCTAATAGTCTTGAACGATTAGCTACGGTTTTCTGGAAATTTTGAAAGAAAAGTTCAAGAACAGCAATTTTATTAGTGTAGATTAACCCATCGGGAAAATCAACGATAACAGGTGAATCTTCATAGCTCCAAAATAACTCTTGGTTAGAAACTTTTGAAGAAAGTATTTCAATTGCTGTCTTTTTTATATTTTGCGCATTACTCATTTTGTTTTATAAAAAAATTTAAAGTAATCTTCACTTCTTTTTAGAATAGAAAAAATTTCTTCGGAAGATAAGCCGATTTCCTTAATAATAACTAAAGCAATTTTTATATCTATTTTCTCACAACCAAAACAAGGAGACACATCTACAAAAGCTTGCTTCAAATCTTCTTTTGAATTTTGAAAAGTAAGCTTAACGCCAGTCATTAACGCATTTCCTAATTTCTCATCGTTTTTGTATATATCAATAGGTAACGATGGATTCGGTTCAAATTTGTCAATCGGAAGATGCAAGGAAATGTAAATCTTTGTTTTAAATCTATCCTTACTTATTGCACAAATTTTTCCCCAGATTTCATTGAATTCTATTTCGCTAACTTTTTTAAAGTTTATACCTGTTAGTTTAATATTCAAAATATTGTCGTCTTTTTCTGGCCTAATTTTAAATATGGGCGAAGGTTTGGCTCGTAAAATTTCCAGGTGGTCTGGTGGGACTTTTAAAGAGGGCAGGAAATAATTCAACTCTACCGAATCGAGAGATGATTTATCGAGATATTGATATAAAGAAAGTACCTCTTGGTTCATAAAGATATTCTAACATAATTTTAGATTTATACAAGCATTTATCTTCGATCATACTGTCAAGAACTACGGAAAATCCAGGGACGTTCCCCAAAGCGACACCTTAACTTATTCCTCTCGCCTCTCAGCAGTTACTTCACCTTCTTAGGTGAAATTAGAACAGTCTTGCCATTTTCCCATACCGCCAACGGACAGCCTGTTTTTTTATGTCGTTACGATGCCTCGAATGCTTTCGCTTGCAATTTTTCTACAGTAATTTGTTTACAAGCGGTTTCATAAGTCCCTTTGTTTCAAGTTGCAAAGCGTCATTCCCCGATTTATTCGGGGAATCCAGTCATGCTATAAAATGTGATTCCGTGTCTGGATTACCCGCACAAGGCGGGTAATGACTTATGAAACCGCTTCTACTCATTTTA
>JAZDOX010000104.1:0-5583 GCA_043798215.1 Candidatus Omnitrophota bacterium
CCCTTTTAAATGCTCTTGCTCTTCTTTTGTTAATCTTACTATATATTTTTTATTCATCCCGCCCCTCCTGGTTATTTCTTATTTTAATGGGGCGAGCGCTCTTACGCAACCTATATTTTTAAAATTGTTGAGGTACTAGTACTATAATTTGGATAACAATGAGATAAAATGAAACGTGAAAATAGTGAAATCATAAAAGACATTCCACGGGAAATTTTGCTTGACCTGTATAGGGTTATGTTAAGAATAAGGCTGGTCGAGTTAAAGATAGAGGAGCTTTATTCTCAAGATGAGATGAAGACCCCTGTTCATCTTTGCGTGGGGCAGGAAGCTATAGCGGCGGGTGTTTGCGCGAATCTTAAGAAAGATGATTTTTGCTTTAGCAACCACAGGTGCCACGGCCACTATCTTGCCAAGGGCGGGGATCTTAAAGCTATGATAGCGGAGCTTTATTGCAAAGAAACCGGCTGCTCCAAAGGCCGCGGAGGCTCCATGCATCTGGTAGATACTGCGGCGGGTTTCTGCGGGACTTCCTCGATAATTGCCGGAAGCATACCGATAGCCACAGGCGCGGGTTTGAGCGCGATATTGCAAAAAACCGGCAAGGTTTCAGTTGTCTTTTTTGGAGACGCGGGAGTCGAACAGGGCGTTTTTTACGAGAGCGTAAGTTTTGCGGTTTTAAAGAAACTACCGGTAATTTATGTCTGCGAGAATAATCTTTATTCGGTATGCACCCCGCTCAAGGAAAGACAGCCCGATGATAAGATATATCGCAGGGCCGAGGGTTTCTCGATTCCTTCTTATGAAGTAGACGGAAACGATGTTATCGAGGTTTACAATGTGGCCCGTGGCGCCGTTGAATCCGCCAAAAATGGAGAGGGTCCTTCATTTATCGAATGTAAGACTTACAGGACGCGCGATCACGCGGGGGCGGGCTCGGGAATAAATCTGGGATACAGGACTCAAGAGGAACTGGACCAATGGGCGTTGAAGTGCCCGGCGCGAAATTATGAAAATCTTCTTTTAGAGTCGGGACTATTAAATAAAGATTCTGTCGAAAATATCAAAAGTTCTATCGAAAGAGAAATTAAAGAAGCTTTTGAATTTGCCCAGAAAAGTCCTTTGCCGAATGTTAATGATATCTCAAAGCACCTTTATGAATAGGGGAGTTTCCAGATGCCGTGGTCTAAAATAAGCATCGAAAAAAATGAATCCGGTTTTGACCACTCTTCGGATGGGACGGGAAGGAAGATTTCTTATATAGAGGCCGTGCGTGAAGCTTTTTACCAGGCTCTCGATAGGGACAAAAGAGTTTTTATTATGGGTCAGGGAGTCGATGATCAAACGGCTATGTTCGGAGCTACCTTAGGGCTTCAGCGCAAATATGGCCCCGAGAGAGTCTTTGACGTTCCTTTGTCCGAAAACGCCCTGACGGGTGTGGCTATCGGCGCGGCGCTTACAGGGATGCGGCCGGTTTATATGCACAACAGGCCGGATTTTTTATTGGTGGCTATGGATCAAATCGTAAACCACGCCTCAAAATGGAGCTATATGTTCGGCGGAAATGGCAATGTCCCTATGGTAATTTGGGCGCCGGTAGGCAGGGGATGGGGGACTGCAGCTCAACATTCTCAAGCGCTGCAAGGGCTGTTTATGCACGTTCCGGGATTGAAGCTTGCCGCACCCAGCACTCCTTATGACGCCAAGGGGCTTATAATTTCCGCTATTGCCGATAATAATCCCGTTTTAATCATCGAATACCGCTGGCAATTTAAGCATACCGGCTACGTTCCCGAGGAGGTTTATTCTATCCCGTTTGGGCGGGGCGTAGTCAGAAAAACAGGAAAAGACGTTACAATTGTCGGGGTTTCTTATATGGTCATAGAGGCTTTGCGCGCCGCCGAAGAACTGCGGAAAGAAGGCATAGACGCAGAGGTCATAGACCCGCGGACGCTAAAACCGCTGGATGAAGAGATAATACTGGAATCCATAGATAAAACCGGCCGGCTTGTTGTGGCGGATACGGGATGGAAGACAGGCGGCGTAAGCGCCGAGATCGCGGCTATTGCCGTGGAAAAAGCTTTCAAGTCTTTAAAGAAGCCTGTCAAGAGAGTTTGCTGCCCGGATATTCCAACACCAGCCAGTTACACTCTGGAAGCCAAGTTTTATCCCGGCGCGGCGGATATCATTGAATCTGTAAAGGAGATTTTATGAAACTGCGGGCGAAAAGAAAATAGTCTCTACAGTAGAAATTTGTCATTGTCCGGCTTGACCGGACAATCCAGACATACTAAGCCGTATCTGGATTACCCGATTAAATCGGGTAATGACATTCGTCAATTTAAACGGCAATATTTAAGGAGGTATTATGAAAATACTAGTTACCGGCGGGGCCGGCTATATCGGCTCCATATTGGTTCCGGAATTATTAAAGGATAAGAACGAAGTTACCGTAATAGACAATTTTATGTATAACCAATCGTCCTTGCTCGACAGTTGTCATAACGCGGGATTCGAAATTATTCGCGCGGACGCCAGAAATATGCAAGTCATCTCGGAGCACATTAAAAAGGCTGACGCCATCTTTCCTCTGGCGTGCCTTACAGGAGCTCCTTTGTGCGATAAATTCCCCAGCGAGGCAAAGAGTGTCAATCTTGACGCCGTGCGGCTGATATTGAAGATCAGAAGCAAAGATCAGATGATAATATTTCCGACCACGAACAGCGGTTATGGCATCGGGCAGAAAGGTATTTACTGTACTGAGAAAACACCGCTCAAGCCGATCTCCCATTATGGAATACTTAAAGTATCTGCGGAAAAGGCGCTGCTTGAGGCCGGAAATTGCGTGACCCTGCGGCTTGCGACGGCATTCGGGATAAGCCCGCGGATGCGTTTGGATTTATTGGTAAACGATTTCACCTATCGCGCGGTAAACGACAGGTTCTTGGTTCTTTTTGAGGCGCGCGCCAAGAGAAATTACATACATGTGCGCGATGTTGCAAAAGCTTTTCTGCACTGCCTTAAAAACTTTGATAAAATGAAAAACGAGGCTTATAATGTAGGCTTGAGCGACGCCAACTTAAGCAAGCTTGAGTTATGCGAAGAGATAAAGAAACAATTGCCGCATTTTTATTTTACGGAATCGAACATAGGCTCGGACCCCGACAAGAGGGATTATGTCGTTAGCAACGAGAAGATAGAGAAGACCGGATATAAACCGGATTTTTCGATTCAAAGAGGAGTAGAGGAGCTGATAAAAGGTTACCAAATTATAAGAAGAAATCAATTCTCGAATGTGTAAGGATAGGGCTGCTATATCGCATTAACGGTCCATTGCTGTCATTGTCCGATTTAATCGGACAATCCAGACATGTAATAAAATCTCTGGATTCTCTGGTCAAGCCAGAGAATGACAATTGTAAATCATATTTTGCAATGCTGCTGTTTATTTAGCCAATAAGAAGTGTAAAATAGTGTTAAAATATCCAACGTTATTTAAAAAGGATCTAATATGGTAATAAGCAGAACCCCCTTTCGCATATCTTTTTTCGGCGGCGGCACGGATTATCCGGACTGGTATAAGGAAAACCGCGGGGCGGTCTTGGCAACCACCATAAATAAGTATTGCTATATCTCCTGCCGATATCTTCCGCCTTTCTTCGAGCATAAGTCGCGCATTATATACTCGAAGATGGAGCAGGTAAAAAAAATATCTGAGATCCAACATCCTTCCGTGAGGGCGTGTTTAAAATTTATGAAGATTCGCGATGGAGTAGAGATACATCACGACGGAGATTTGCCCGCGCGGACAGGCTTGGGCTCCAGTTCTTCATTTACGGTAGGCCTGCTTAACGCCTTTTACGCGCTGAAGGGGCAAATGCTACCAAAGATGGAATTGGCCAAAAAAGCCATTGGCGTGGAGCAAGATCTATTAAAAGAAAACGTGGGTTCGCAGGATCAGATATCCGCGGCGGTTGGCGGATTTAACTTAATCGAATTTAACGGCGATCATAAATTCCGTGTCCATCCTATAACCATAAAACAGCAAAAACTCGAGGCGCTTCAGGATCATCTTCTTTTATTCTTCACGGGATTCTCGCGCTACGCTTCGGAGATAGCCAAGGAGCAGGTTAAAAGGATTCCCGATAACAAGAAACAGTTGAATGCGATGTTCGAGATGGTCCAGGAAGCCATAAATATCATAAACGGCAAGGACGATTTAATTCGTTTCGGAAAACTGCTGGACGAAAGCTGGCGGCTCAAGAGGGGTTTATCGAGTATGATAACCACCTCGGCAATTGACGATATCTATTCGGCCGCTATGGGCGCGGGCGCCGTTGGAGGAAAGCTTTTGGGCGCGGGAGGCGGAGGTTTTATCTTATTCTTCGCCAAGCCCGAAGACCATAGCAGGATAAAGACCAAGCTAAAACGTCTTTTGCGCGTTCCTTTTAGGTTTGAGAATTTCGGAAGCCAGATAATCTTCTATGACCCCAACGGCTCCTCGGAAAGAGGCAGATGATCAAAAGGCCGGGCAAACGGGTAACCGATATACTTGTTCTTTGCGGAGGAGAGGGCAGACGTTTAAAGAGTGTGGTTAGCGACAGGCCCAAGCCGATGGCCGATATCAAAGGTCGCCCTTTCTTAGACATTCTTATCGGCCATATTGCAAGACAGGGGTTTTCTCGTTTTATTCTTTGCGCCGGATACAAAAGCGAGATCATAAGCCGGTATTATAACGACAGGTCCGATTCTTTGGATATCCTGATTTCCGAAGAGGATAAACCGCTGGGGACGGCGGGAGCGATAAAGAACGCCCAGCCGCTTATAAGAAGCGGTTCATTTTTAGTTATGAACGGCGATTCATTTTGCGCGCTTAATTTAAGCGAGTTTATACGATTCCATAATGATAAAGGCGCCGATTTCTCGGTTGTCTTGACTAAGTCCGATTCAGAGAGCGATTGCGGTGTTGTTTCATTGGATAAGTCGGGAAAGATAACCGGTTTTAACGAGAAGATTCAGGCAGACAAAGACGGTTTCTTAAATGCTGGAATTTACCTTTTCAATAAAGAGATATTCTCTTTTATCGAGGTCGAAAAGAAGCAGTCGCTCGAATGTAATATCTTCCCGAAGCTCATCGGCGCTAAATTTTATGGCTATGTCTCGAATAAAGGTTTTACGGATATCGGCACCCCGGACAGATACGCCAAAGCGCGCAAGTCTTTGGGTTGAAAATGTTGATTTTTGTCTTTGCCGCACCGCCTGATTTTGCCAATGTAGGGGCGACCCTTGCGCTTGCCCGCCTACGCTTTGTGGCGGGGTCGCCCTATCACGTTTGATAATTACAAACGGCGGACAGGGGCAAGCTCGCCTCTCGGCGAAGCCGAGGGCCCTGTCCCTACAAAATTTTTAATTTCTATCCGCGCTCGACATTAAATTTCATTGTAAAGACCTCTGCGCAACCCCCTGAAAATATGGTAAAATATCCATAAAATCAGGAGGATAAATATGTCATTCTTAACGTTCGAAGCCGCAAGCCGTCTGGGAAAAGAAAATAAGCTGATGAAATTAGCCAACGTCATAGAC
>JAZDOX010000030.1:0-16442 GCA_043798215.1 Candidatus Omnitrophota bacterium
AAAAAAATACCTCCTTTTACTGTAATAGACGTAAAAAGAGGCGATTTTCTTTCAAGAATCTTTAGCTATGTTTTTAACTGATTTAAAGACAAGCGGTTATGAACCGACAGGGTGGCACTTTGGGGAACGTCCCTTCTGTTCCTTCAATTATTTGTACCGGATGGATACGACTGGTTTAGCGGGGCGCCTCGTCTTTTTCCCCTCATTTTGCCCGCCAATGAAGCTACAACTTTCTGTATCTTGTGCTTCTGCCGAGTCCAATACGCTCGGCCTTCTTGAGCCGGAGCAGTTTATCGAGCGCCTGGTTTACTGTGGGTCTGGCGACTTTTGCTTTTTTAGCTATCTCGCCGGGAGCGGCTTCGTCAACTGTCTGGAGATATCGCCATACAGCTAATTGTTTGGTAGAGAGTATCTTTTCAATGTTTTCTTTGGACAGCAATTCAACGGCCATTTTTGACTGCTTTAAGAAAACGGTCAAAAAGAAATCGAGCCACGGCGTAATATCCTCATGGTCGGTTTTGAAGGTTTTCTGGCTTCGGCGCAGGGCCATATAATAATCCGGCTTGTTGTCTTCGATCAGCTTCTCGTGAGAAACGTAAGGCATATACAAGTATCCCTCCCTGAGTAAAAGAAGGTTTGTAAGAACGCGAGAAAGCCGGCCGTTGCCGTCCTGGAACGGATGGATTTGCAGAAATTCGACAAGAAAGTTTCCCGCGATAAGAAGCGGATGATATTTTTTCTCGACAAGGGCTTCTTGGGTACATTCCACCAACTCCTGCATTTCTTTGGGGGTGAGATAGGCGGGCGTGGTATCAAAAAGGATGCCAATTGATTTGCCGGCGGAGTCGATCATTTGAACCTTATTCTCGATTTTTTTATATTCGCCTCTGTGAGATTCGTCTTTTTTGACGTACTTCAAAAGCTCTTTATGAAAATGCCTAACGGTATTTTCCGAAAACTTCAGCGATTTCCAAGAGTCAAAAACGTTTTCGAGCAATTCAAAATAACCCTTCACTTCCTGCTTGTCGCGATCTGTGAACTTTTGAATATCAATGCCGCGCATTAGTTTTTCAACATCCTCGTCAGAAAGACGGGCTCCTTCAATGCGAGTCGAGGCGCCGGTGGAAGTAATCAAAACAGACCGTTTGAGCCGGCCCAAAACCTGGGGGCTCAATCGGGCGCCGGCGATCCATTGGCCTTTTAATTCATCAATTTGTGCGATCTTTGACCAAATCTCAACCGGTATAGATGCGAGCCTCTGGTCAAAGCGGTTGTTTTTTGTCATAAATTACCCTATATTTTAACTATATAAGATTATATTAGATTACCAAACAAGAGTCAACAGCATTAATTTGCGGCTTGCCTGCCCTTATGTCAGCGCGCGGACAAGTACCTAAACGCGCTTAGAGCTGCTTTCGCCCTTTGCCTCCTTGCGCGGGAATTAACGGAATTAAAACTTCTCCCAGTGAATCACCTCATCCAGCGATCTTTTTTTGCGAGGAACCGGCGCAGTTTTTGGATAACCAAGAGCTATCAAGCTTATTAATTTCAGGCTGGCCGGAACGCCTAACGCTTCGGTTACATACAAACAATAAGCCTTTTTATCTCCGGCGATCCAGCAAGAAGCCACACCAAGGCTTGTGGCGGCAATAAGTATATTCTCGGTCGCCGCGCAGCCATCCTCTAAATAATATTTCGTGTCTTTGCAAAATACGGCAATGGCCGCCGTAGCGCCGGTTAAAAACTTACCATGATCGGTAAGGCCGGCTATCTCTTTAATTTTTTCCTTATCTGTTATAACTATAAATTCCCAAGGCTCCTCTCCTCTTGCGGTCGGCGCCAAACGTCCAGCGTCTACAATCTTCTCTAATTTCTCTTTTTCCACAGGCTTGGCGTCGTAGTCTCTGGCGCTAACGCGCTTTTTTATAGACTCCATTGTATCCATAACACGGCCTCTCCTTCTTAAAATTTACCCCGTTAGATGTTCACTATATAACGGGGTAAATTCATCTTCTCATAAAATAAAGCCCAAATAAGCCAATGCTAAGCAATAACAATGTTTTTGGTTCAGGAAGCACTGAGGTAGTGGAACGACTTGGAAACGCGGCTACGCCATACGCAGGAATATATGAATTGGCCTCTTCATTCGCCATAACATCGTTGTCGAAGGCAGCTTTCAAGGCTGGCGAAATTCCGGGCAAAAACAACGATTCCAATCCCGAGAGTTGCTTTACTCGTATGTTATCAAGGTAGAAAGGCTGCATTTCGCCTTTTCCGGGATAGATAACAAACTCAATTGCCTGAGCAATCTTCTCTGGCGTTAAAATAAATTTAAAATCGGCGGAATTTAATTCAAAAGTTATATTCTCATTCAAACCGCTGTCAATCTGCTTAGGAAAGCTCTCATAACGCTGGTCAGTATATAGCACCAAGGTTATTTGGAAAGGCGCGCCGCTGTTAAATATATCAAAGACTACTTTATCGGCGGAATTCAGATCAAGACGGGTATTTATTCTTTTTACTGTAACGATTTCGGGTGAGGTTGTGCCGCTGAGGTTAACCTTAAGGCTGGTTCGACCTTCTGTCGCGTACTCCGAGCTCAAAGATAATTCGCACTCTTTGTTAACACCCCAGCTATTTTGCTGTTCTAAGCCGTCCCATAAAACATCCCCCTCTTCAGCCTGCTCGAGGGCAAAAACATCCCCCTTGAGCGCTAAAAACAACAACAAGAGTACCGCGAAAAGTTTTCTTTTCTGCGCCATAATATACCTAACAGAGACAGGATATTAATCACTGATGGCTGAATAGAAAATAGTTTAACATAAAACGCGAAAACAATCAAAAAATTAATTTTTCGTAATCACAAAGATCGCGTTGAGGGAAAACAAATTGGGCAGTATTTTAACGGCGCCATTTCTGCCAAGATAATAAGAGCCGCATATCTTGATATTCTTTTCCGAGCAAAATTCCTTAAAATCGCTTACGCTCAAAAAATGCAAATTAGGCGTATCGTACCAACGGTACGGCAATGAATAAGTTATAGGCGTCTTTCCCTTCAGGAAAAGCCTTAGGCGGGCGCGCCAATAAGCGAAATTAGGAAATCCTATTATTACCTTCTTGCCCACCCTCAAAGCCTCCTTTATCACAAAATCGACTTTCTTGACCTCCTGCATGCTCTGGTTTAGTATCACGTAATCAAAAGACTTATCGGGATACTCAATCAGTCCGCTGTCTATATCGCTATGAAAGACGCTTAGCCCTTTTTCCACGCATTTATAGATAGCTTCCTCGTTTACTTCTATGCCCTGCACTTTCGCGCCCTTTTCCTTTGAAAGCAAGAGAAGCAATTCTCCCGAACCGCAGCCTAAATCCAAGACTTTCAAACCGGGCTCTATAATTTGATAAATAACTCTGTGATCCAAACGAACCGAATCCGGTATCATAACGTTATATTTCCTTTCAGATATGTCCAAATTAGCGTCTATTCTTCGACGGTGGCATCATTTTGAGATTCGATTTCAAAATGTCATTGTCCGGCTTGACCGGACAATCCAGACACGAAAATACCGCCTTATAGCACGGCTGGATTCCCGATTAAAGATTTCGGGAATGACACTGCAATGGCTAATTTAGACAGCAATGATTTCCTTTATCTATAAAGTTTTCTTCAGAAAAAATTTAACCAGATGCGTCAACTCTTTCACTTCAAGCAGAAAAGCGTCGTGCCCATAAGTGGATTTTATCTCGCAATAAGTAGTATCAACATGATTCATTTTTAATTGACGCGCGATCTCCTGCGACTGATATGGCGGATAAAGCCAATCGGACTTAAACGCTATGACTAAAAAACGGGTATCTATAGGCTTGTTTCCGGATACAAGCTTTCCCCCTGACAAATCAAAATAATCCAGCGCTTTTGTTATATAAAGATAGGAATTGGCGTCAAAGCGTTTGACAAAACTGTCGCCGCGGTACCTTAAATATCCCTCAACCTCAAAATCGGTGGTAAATTCAAAGCTGTAATCCTTGTCTTTAAGCCGTCTTGAGAATTTTTCTTCCATAGATTGGTCGCTCATATAAGTTATATGACCTATCATACGGGCAACGGCAAGGCCCCTTTCAGGCTGTCCGCAGCCGTAATAATTCCCTTTACGCCAATCGGGATCCGCCATTATAGCCTGTCTTCCCACCTCATCGAAAGCGATCTGTTGCGGAGAATGTTTCAATGCCGTAGCTATGGGCATAGCGCAACGCACCCTATCGGGATACAAAGCAACCCATTGTAAAGCCTGCATTCCACCCATCGAGCCGCCAACAACACACAATAATCTTTCTATGCCCAGATAATCAATTAAACTCTTTTGCGCACTTACCATATCGGATATGGTTATGATAGGGAATCCAAGCGCGTAAGGTTTCCCTGTTTTTGGATTTACTGAAGACGGACCAGTGGAACCTTTACAACCGCCCATGACATTTGAGCAAATGACAAAATATTTATCGGTATCAAACGCCTTGCCGGAGCCTATCATAGAGTCCCACCAGCCGCCTTTATCTTCTCCCTGCGACAGGCCGGCGGCGTGCGCGTCTCCCGACAAAGCATGCTCGACCAAAATCGCGTTAGTCTTGTCGCCATTAAGACGTCCATAGGTCTCATAGGCCAGCGTTATCGGCCCCAAAACTTTGCCGCAATCCAGAAGTAGTTCTTCCGGCGGTTCGGCAAAGGTAAAATACTTCGTCTCGACTAAACCAACGCTATTTTCATGCGACATAATATATACCCTCTCAACTACTACATTGTAATATTAATTCATGGTAGTTCTTGAAAACAGCGAGCGCTTATTCTTCGAGCGAATCCGCCTGAGGCGGATGAGTCGAGAAGTTCTGTTGCTGCCCCTGTCTGCCCTCGGCTTCGCTCGCCTCGATTTGCCATCGGCGAAGCGGGCCAAGAGGCGAGCCGACACCTGTCTGCGTGCCTGCCTGAGCGCGAACGCTCGCAGTCAGGCGGAACGCACAGGCAGAGGCCTGCCTGTCTGCCCTCGGCTTCGCCGCGAGGCGAGCCGACAGGCAGGCATATCCATAGTTCTCGACTCGGCCAATGGCCTCGCTTGAACAGTATAAAATTTATACTGCAATGCACTACTCTATTAACTCAAGTCCTTGATTTCCTTAGGCCTTGCTCTATGTCCGCAATAATATCATCCACATGCTCAAGGCCTATAGACAACCTGATAAAATCGCCGGTTACGCCTGTTGCCAGTCTCTCTTTCTCGGAAAGCTGCTGGTGCGTTGTTGTGGCCGGATGTATCGCTAAAGTTTTTGCGTCGCCTATATTGGCAAGATGCGAAATCAATTCAAGCGACTCTATGAATTTTCTTCCGGCCTTCAATCCGCCTTTAATGCCGAACCCTATTATCGCCCCCGCTCCATTAGGCAAGTACTTCTTTACTTTCGCTCTCTCGGGGCTTGAGTCCAAACCGGGATAAATAATCCAGGCGACTTTAGGATGCTTCTCCAGATAACCCGCCACAGCCAACGCGTTCTCTGAATGCCTTGGCATTCTTAAATGCAATGTTTCCAGTCCCTGCAAAAAAAGAAATGAGTTAAAGGGAGACGTGGCGGGACCTAAATCTCTCAAAAGAGTCAATCTGGCCTTTACGATATAAGCGACATTCCCAAGCGCCTTAAATTCTTTCACAAAATTTATTCCGTGATAACTCGGATCAGGGCCGTCAATCAATGGAAATTTGCCGTTAGTCCAGTCAAATCTTCCGGAGTCGACTATAATCCCTCCCATTGAAGTTCCGTGCCCGCCGATGAATTTCGTCGCCGAATAAACTACGATATCGGCCCCAAAATCTATAGGCCTTAATAAATATGGAGCAACCGTATTATCCAGAACAAAGGGCACCCCATTCTCGCGCGCTATACCGGAAATCCCCTCTAAATCCGCGACATTAAGTTTTGGGTTTCCTATAGATTCGGCATAGATGGCTTTCGTCTTCCGGGTCACGGCTTTCTTAAACGCTTTGAGGTCGTTTGAATCGACAAACTTCACTTTTATTCCAAAACGCGGAAAAGTATAATGGAAAAGATTATAAGTTCCGCCGTAAAGGTTATCTGCCGATACGATCTCATCGCCGGCTTTAGCGATATTCAATAAAGCCAGAGAGATGGCCGCCTGCCCGCTTGAAACCGCCAAAGCCCCCGTTCCACCTTCAATAAGCGCCATTCTCTTCTCGAGAACATCGGTAGTCGGGTTCATCAATCTTGTGTAAATATTCCCGCGTTCTTTAAGTGAAAACAAATCCGCGGCATGCCTGGCATCCCTGAATTGATATGAGGTTGTCTGATATATAGGCACTGCGCGCGCGCCCGTCACAGGGTCGGGTATTTGCCCCCCGTGCAAAGCCAGAGTCTCAATCTTTAGTCTTGAATCTATTCTGCTCATCATAACCTCCGTTAAGCGCTTTTCATAAAACAAAAAATCCCGCAGCTAAAAAGCGCGGGATTCCGATAGATTTACGGGCCTTTTAGCACATTTGTTTAGCGGAGCAATATGCCTTTAAATCGCCGCTTTATCCAGCTTTTATTAATATACCAGCTTTTTAAGAATTGTCAAGCAAAAATTGCGCGGCAGAAATTAACGGGAGGGTATAGACCCTCCACTGCATATAAAATTATTCCGTTATAAATGTTACAATAACAAAATATGTAGTCCGATACTTTTAGCGCGGAGATCTATTCGCAAACAGTTCTCTGCGTATTCAGCGCTTCCGATAAATCCTCTTCTTTTATAAATCCAAGCTCTTTAAGTATCTCCCCAAAAACAACCCCTCTCCTCCAATGAAGATTCAAGGCCTCGTCAAGCTGTTCGATGGAAATAACATTTTTCTCCAGAAATATCTGCCCCAGCGGTTTATAACAGGACGGCGGCATATCGCCTGCCTGTCCGGCAGGCAGGCTCGCCTTATAAATCTGCGGGCCTAAAAATTCTCCTGTTTTACAATTTCTTCTGTCTTCCATAAATTTACTGCCGGATATACTTTTAAGATACTGTTTGATCTCGGCGATGCGCTCATTTATGCCGACTATATTGCTCAAATCCGAAGCGTTATCCTTATTTATAACCGCCATAGACACGCTCATCAAAGAAATTTTCTTCATTTTATGAGTCCTGTCTCTGGCCAAAATAAAACCGTGTTTTCTGTCTTCCTGCGAATAGTGAAACGGAATAATTTTATCGAATGTCAGGATGAAATTATGGCAAATTTCCCTGTATTTATCCAAAGACGTTAGAAACATAAAATCGTCTCCGCCGATATGTCCTATAAAATCTTCGGCATTGCCGAATTTTTTTATAGTCGTGTAAAGCATATAGGCGGTCTGCATAATAGCCCTGTCGCCTTTAAGGTAGCCATAAACATCGTTGAAACACTTAAAGCTGTCTATGTCAACGTAACCAAAGGAAAAAGGAGTCTCTTTTTTTATCCTCTCCTTAAGGACTTCTTCTATGATTCTTCCGCCGGGCAAGCCGGTCAAGGGGCTGGCATAAAAACTATATTGAGATCTCCTGGCCGCCATCTCAACTCTTACTCTCAAATCCAGCGGGTCCGGAGGTTTTATCAGATAATCATCCACCCCCTGCTTAAGATTGAGCAACTGCATTCTCAATTGACGCTTATTTATAAGAGTTATGACGGGTATGAAAGCGGTCACAAAATCTTCTTTCAATAAACGGCATATCTCAAGATGAGCTTTATTGGCGGAATGGACATCCACTACTATGACATCAGGGGAGATCTTTTTTATCGGAACAATATCATGAAAAGGCGAGTTATGAAGAAAAACCTCATATCCCCAACCGTCAAAACAAAAGCTAAGAACTTCCCTAAGGTTACTATCCGAAGAGATAATGAGGATCTTCCTTGCTCTGTCCAAAGACTATTCTTCCTCTTGTAAAATCTTTAAAAACGCGTTTACTATTTTAGGGTCGAATTGAGTTCCGCCGGAATTCTTGATTATCTTCACCGCGTTCTCTTTGGAATACGCTTTCCGGTATGGACGATCGGAGGTTAAAGCCTCGTAAACATCCGATATCGCTATTATCCGCGCTCCAAGCGGTATCTCCTCTCTTTTTAATCCGCTTAAGTAGCCCTTGCCGTCCCATCTCTCATGATGATATAAAATTAACGGCACCACTTTTCGTAACGATTGTATCGGCCTGATGATATCAACGCCAATCTGCGGATGTTTCTTAAGCTCCTCGAACTCCTTATCGGTAAGTCTTTTATTTTTGAGTAAAATACTTTCTTTTATGCCGATTTTCCCTAAGTCATGTAAAATCGCCGCTTGCCTGATTCTCTTTAGTTCTTCCTGGGGCAATTGCAGCGCGCAGGCTATTTCAGTGGCGTAATGAACTGTCTTTTCGACATGCTCTCCGGTATAGTGATCTTTTAGCTGAAGCGTTTTCGCGAAAGCGAAAATAGACTCGACAAGCCCTTGATTGGCTTCTTTGGTCAGCTTCTCTATCTTCGCTCTTAATATCCTTATGTCATTCTTATCTTTAGATAGCGGCCTGTCTCTCGTATTTTTAAATTCGACACTGGAATAAGCGCTATTGCCGCCGTATTCTTTAACCTTATTTAAGATTCGATCGGCCAAATTAATCAACTCCATGCCCGCTGCTATCTTATCTTCCGGATATGAAGCGACGGCAAGGCTTAATTTGAGCTTAACCGAGTGAATCTTATCGCCAAAACTATACATATTAATGTGGCCCAGAATCCGTTGAGCAAGATTTAAGGCGTCGGATCTGTCCGTCTCGGGGCATATGATCACAAACTCTTCTCCCCCAAATCTGCCTGCTATATCATATTTTTTCACAAGCTTCTTTAGTTGTCTTGCCAGCTGCTTTATTATTAGATCGCCAAATTCATGACTGTAAACATCATTTATAGACTTAAAATAATCTATATCGAGCATTATTACCGATAGATTATGTCCGCATTTTTTAGCGCGGATAAACTCAGATTCAACAGATTCTTTCAGCCGGCGATGATTTGAAAGCCCTGTATGGGAATCTCTCAATGCCAGCTGCTTAAATATCCTGTTGGTCTTTAACAGTTCCTTATTCAGCTTTTCCAATTTTTCCTGCGCAAGTTTCTGTTCCGTTATATCCACAGACATATCGAAACGAGCCGCCCTATCGCCAAACCAAGGGATGGATTTATTCACGCAATGATACCAACGCTTATTCTTGGGATTTTGCGTCTCCCATATATATGGCTCATCGCTTTTTTCGCCAAAGACGCGCTTATTAACGCAAAAAGGACAGGGCGACTGAATCCCTCTGAAAATTTTATAGCACTTTCCGCCGCGCGCTGAAGCAAAAGCGTCTTTAGCGGCTTTATTAAGATAAAGTATTTCGTAAACCTCGGGATCGCAGATGTGTATGGGTATGTCAATGCTATCGAACAAGGAAAGAAAAAGTTTGTGGTCTGATAAAGACGCGGCTTTGAGAGGTTTTTGAGAATCTTTTTTTCGGATAACGTTTATAAATATCCCGGAACCGGCATCTTTCTCCGGAAAACCCGCTATATATACCTCCGCTTCGAAAGTAACGCCATCCCTGCCCATAAATACGTGGACACCCTTATTCGCGGATTCGCATTTCAATACAGAATCAAAGAATTCCTTAAAACCTTGCCTGTGTTCCGGAGCCACAAGGTCGAATAAGCTTATTGCCGCCATTTCTTCAGCTTCTTTAAATCGAAATAACTCCGCGGCCCGGCGGTTATTTTTAACAATAAAACCGTTGCCGTCGGTTATCACAACCGGATCGGAAGAAACCTCGATAAGCCAACGGCCCGTTATTTCATTAAAATTTTTTAAGAGATCTTCCGTCTTTTTTCTGCTCCATTTTTAAAAAATTTTATGAACTGCGCGAACAAACTACTGCACTGTAAAATTAGTTTCCACCAGTTGTCATTCCCGCAATCTTTTAGCGGGAATCCAGAAATGGGCGTGTCTGGATGCCCGATTAAAACATTCGGGCATGACAAACTGCCAAGAACTAATTTTACAGTGTACTACTGCATTGTAACATAAATTTTATACTGTTCGAGCAAGGCCATTGGCCGAGTCGAGAACTATGGATACGCCTGCCTGTCGGCTCGCCTCGCGGCCCGCTTCGCCGATGGCAAATCGAGGCGAGCGAAGCCGAGGGCAGACAGGGGCAGCAACAGAACTTCTCGACTCATCCGCCTCAGGCGGATTCGCTCGAAGAATAAGCGCTTGCTGTCTTCAAGGACTACCATGAATTAACGTTACAGAGCGCTACTTTTATAATTATTGCATTATTTATGAAAAATGTCAAACTCTCGAACCGCCCCATACTGTCAAGAACTATGCTGACTTTAAGATGGTTTGAAACTACAAGAGTAGCTGCAAAGCGAAGCTTTGCTTATTATTGTCCTGTATGCATATTGCAGAGCTTGCGCTCTGCGGCTACATAAAAAACCCGAAAGTCAGCATACTATTTTACGTTATCCGCCCAGCCTAAAAGCATTCATTGTTTATCCCGTTAGAAATCCTTGTCAAGGACAAGGCAGACATCTTTGGTGTCTTATTTCTAACAGGATTTATCTTCGGAGAGCGCTCTTTCGGGCAAAACCTCTCATTCTTTGCTGCATCCATAGAAACCTATCTTTTCTCTTAAACTCCAATATTCGCCCCGATTGTACGTAAAAGGTCTCGCCTTGGCGTAATCTATATCACGGCTGCCCGGTTTCATTGCCGACTTATCAAAGTGCACCGCCAAAATCTCCGCCATAAAAATTTCGTGCGTGCCTAATAAAATTGAACTTTTCAACCGGCATTCCAAAGCGGCTAAACACTCTTTAATCAATGGCGGTTTTATCAAACTTGCCTTTTCAGCCGTCAGTTTTGTCAATTCGAATTTATCCCTGTCTCTGCCCGAAACAACGCCGCAAATATCCGTCTCTTTCATTAAATTTTCGGAAGGAACATTGACCGTAAATTCTCCTTGCTCTTTTATGAGGCCGTATGAATATCTATGAGGGCGGATGGATATTGAAAGCATCGGCGGCTCCGAACAAATAATTCCGGTCCACGCTAAAGTTATGATATTGGGCCTTCCGGTTTTATCGATAGAAGTAACAAGAACCACCGGCAAAGGAAAAAGCGCCGTCTCCGGCTTAACTTGAATTTTCTCCATATTAAGATGACCTCCTTATCGTCCTTTAAGAGTATTTCGGGTTAAATGCCATTTTTATGACCTCATCAATTCTTCAAACTGGCTGTAACTTGCGACGTCTTTATACCGCACGCTTATGACTTCAAAATGTTTCTTGGCGCAATCAATCTTCAAATTTTCCGACACCCGGCGCTGAAATTCAGACGCAGAACCTTTTGTCTCGATGACAAAATAAATCTTTTCGTCCATTTCCTTGCCCTTATTATCCATCTTAACCGTTACAATCGCCCAGTCCGGCGTATAACCGCCAAGAGGCGTTTTTACCGAGAACCACGCCGGGAGCTTAACAAATAATTTAATTCTCTCGGCACGGTCTAAATCAATGGCAAAATTCTTTTCTACATCAGAGCTGTAAACAACAGCGTCATAAATTGACTTCTTCTTATTCACCATATCCTGCACGCTGTCCTTATGGCTGACTATCTTTTCAAACTGCGAAACACAGTATTTATCATCCGAAAGCCGATAGCTAATCTGTTTGACGTAATCTTTGACCAGAGATTCGTTAATAACCTGTATTGACTCAAAAATAAAACGCTCCGGGTTATTAAATAAAAGCTGTGAATTTATTCCTTTCAGAATCTTTATAACAGTTTCCCGTGTCAACTTTGTTTCATCCTTGATAAAATTCACGTAATCCATTGGCGTCTTGGGAATAACCGCATCTTGTGAGGCCGATTGAAGTGTCCGAAAATCAACTTGCTTCTTGCCAATGTCAACGCCGACTCTGGTAACGGTAATCTGCCTCTTGAGTATGGAAAGCTTGTTAATATTTTCAATACACTCTTTAACAAGCTTATCTGAATCAACCCTGACTGAATAGTGCGTCTTCTTGGCAATCCGGCTCCATATTGCGGTGAAATTGGGGTCTTTATCAAAACCTTTGCGTAATTTGACAACCCTCTTTCTGCGTGCGTTAGAAGGCGGGGGCGGAGCATTATAAATACCGTCTTCTACAAACTCAGTCTGGAGCCTCGAAACGTAATCAGAATAATGCTCGTTAGCGATAACGGATAGTAGATTGATATTCCTGTCAAAACCCCTTTCACCGTTTTGATTAACACACAATCTCATCCCCCTGCCAATCTCTTGGCGCTTCTTCATCGTAGAAACGGTAGCATTAAGAGTACAAATATTAAAGACGTTCGGATTATCCCAGCCCTCTTTAAGGGCGGAGTGGGTAAAGATAAACTCCGTGGGCTCATCGAAAGATAAGAGGCGCTCTTTGTCTTTCATAATAAGGTCATACGCTTCTTTATTTTCGGCAATCGCTCTTTCACGCTCTAAAAACTCGCCATTCTTCTCGGCAAAATAGCCTTTACGGACATCGCTGGCTTTTAACTTCGCAAATTCCTTGTCGTTCTTCTTAAGCTCGTTAAACACCGCATCGAACGTTTTACGGATAAAACCATCCTCTTTGATGTAGTTATCAACCCTGTCGATAAAAAAGAGGGAGAGGGTCTTAATGCCTTTCTTCTTTAACTCCTGACGTTTTTCAATATGCCGTTCAATCGTATTTCTGATCTGGGCGCGCATAACGTCTTTTTTATCTCTGCCAACATCCTCGCCACGCTTAACCTCGATGCCGTTCTTAAACTCAATCGAGCTTACCAACCCGTAATCCGGAGCATCGGCGGTCATTTCATCTACAATATAACCATCATAAATGCTGTTATTTGTCTTTTGCGCCAGATCGTCATTCTGTTTTATAGTAACGGCTTTCTTCTTAAGATTATTCTTGCTGTCTTTGACAAGCGCTTCCACTTTGGCCCTGAAGATCGTCTTGGCAGAAGTTACGCTTATAAGATTTATAAATGCTCTCGCTTCTTCCTCGTCATCCGTATCCACAACAGAATAAACCTCGATCTTTTTCACCAAGCCAAGCTGATAGGCGTCGTAAGGGGCCAGCTGATGCACAAGATTATAAAGATTCTTATGCGTTGCCGAATATCTGAGGCGTAATAGCGAATTAAAATTCTTTAACTTTTCCTGCGTCGCTTCGCCTTCCATGTTCTGCGGTTCGTCGAGAATTAGTATCGGGTTGGTCTTTTGAATAAAGCTGATCGGCCGTTCACCCTGCATCTGATCCCGGCTACTGTAAAGGATATTGGCGTCCTTATTAAACGCTCCCATTGTCATAACCATTATTTCAACATTACTGCTCTGAGCAAAGGCTTTGACCTGCGAGAGATTGCGGGAGATATACTCGTAAAAACGATAGGGAATATTATCGTAGAGCGCCCTAAAATGGTCTTTTGTAATATTGAGCGTCTTAATAACGCCTTCCCGGATAGCTACTGACGGCACAAGGATGATAAATTTCTTGAAGTTATACTTACGATTTAATTCCAAAATTGTGCGAAGATACACATACGTCTTGCCGGTGCCGGTTTCCATTTCAATTGAAAAGTCCATCTCCGGCACGGCTTCTTGGCTACTTATTCCTTGTCGCTCCTGAATCTTGCGGACATTCTGGCTGATTGTATCTTGGCCAAGCGTCAATTGATTTGGATATATCCCCAAGAGGTCGTGTGAAGACGCAACGTGAGCGTAACCGTTTTTGCCCTGTCCTTCAAAAATATCAAGGACAGCATTTACGGCATCTTTCTGGAATTGTTGATTAGCGTCAAACTTTAATTTCATATCGTCTTTAATGTCACATTAAGAGAAAGGTTAGCTTTATCGCTATCGCCCAAAGCCCCGTCAAAACAAATAAAGATTTTCTCTTTATATTCCTTGTCTTTTAGGGCTTCAATTGCGCTGGCGCTTAATTTTTCATCAAGAGAAATATAAATCTCCCGTTCCGTATCGCTGACTTTGTATGCCGTGCTTTTGTGGCTTTGCCTATTGGAAGGCAAACCACGGCTTTCTGGCCTGCCGATCTTGACTTCTTCAATCTTGGCATTAAGGCTTAAGCCCTCTTTGATGATATTCTCATAAATAATATCCAGCTCATTTATCTTGGCAGGGAAAAGCTCCTTTTGTGTTTTATTCAAATAATCCTTAAATGCCTTGTCGTTTTCTTCCGCCGACTTTTCGGGATCATATTCAAAAAGATTATCGTAGTAATTTGACTTGCCGAGCTTAAATACCTTGAAGCCGGAATCAATTGGCTTATGATCACCATAACCTTTTATCACCCGTCGGATGCGCTCTTTAGCGATGTCGGCGATAGTCTTAAAACCTGCCTTATACGCCTCACTTATTGAATCGGTCGGCTCTGGCATCTGCACCATTATAAATTTACGATTCCCGCCGTCTTCCTGATTTTGAGCCAAAACCGCATGGGCGGTAGTAGCAGAACCGGCAAAAAAATCAATGATTGTATCTTGACTGGAAGAAGCCGTTCCTAACAAAAGGAGCTTTTTAATCAAAATCGATGGCTTGGGAAAGGGGAAAATATTACCGGAACCAAATAAATCTTCCATTTCACGTGTCCCATCTTGTGTATATACATCATCGATCAATGAAAAGGCTTTAGTTTCTCGGACATTCCCGTCTTCGTCTTTTAGATATTGTTTTATGAAAATATTCCATCCGCCTTTTTTGTTTTTCTGGAATCCAATCTCACCTTGTTTTATTGCATTATCCACACGTTCCTTTGCCCAAATCCACTGCCGTTTTGGATAAATTTTTTTACCATCAGGAGCTGTGATAGCAAAACGTAAGTTATCTCGATCTCCCATACTCTTGCCAGCTTCTAAGGGCTGTGTTCTATATGGGCCTCTAATTTTAGACAATTTATCTTCATATTTATAATATTGACTGATATACTCTTCGTCGCTCGGAATAAATATGGGGGCTATTGACTCCTTATCTTTTGCATAAAAATAAATATATTCATGTATAACAACCAAGTGTTTTTCTTTGGCCCCCTGATAACGTTTTTTCCATACCATAGAACCGATAAAATTTTCTTCTCCGAACACTTCGTCCATTAGTGCTCGCAAATGATGCGCCTCGTTATCGTCTATTGAAACAAAAATGACTCCATCATGCCTTAATAAATTCCACGCCAGCTTAAGCCGGGGATACATCATCGTAAGCCAATCGCTATGGAATCTACCGCTGGCCTGTGTGTTTGTGGAAAGACGATTGCCCTCGCTGTCAACCTGCCCGGACTGTTCAAGATAATTCTTTAACGGTTGGCGGAAGTCATCTTTATAGACAAAGTCATTGCCGGTGTTATACGGCGGATCAATGTAGATCATCTTGACCTGTTCAAAGTATGACTTTTGCAGGAGCTTAAGGACTTCGAGATTATCTCCTTCAATAAAGATATTTTCGCTTTTGTCAAATTTGACGCTTTCTTTCTCGGCAGGCCGTAAGGTAGCTTTGCTTGGAATTACAACATTGGTAACTGCTCCGGCTTTACCGGCCCACGAGAAGTTAAACTTCTCGGATGAAGTATCGAGATGTTCTCCCAAAGCAAGCCTTATCTTATCCCAATTAACCTTGCCTTCGGCAAATACTTCCGGCGTAGACGTCTTTAACGCTTCAAGTAGCTTATCCTTGATGTTGAGCGATTCCCGCTCTGCCTTCTGAATATTCTTACTTTTTGCCATATTTAATTTTCTCCTTCAAATACTTCTCAATATGATACTGCTGAATTTTATTCGGTTTGGTCTTCCTGTTAAGCCACCGGCTCACTGTGGAGAAATTAACGCCAATCTCCTTAGCAAGCTTCTCTTGGGTAATTCTGTTCTCCAAGCGGTAAAGCTCTAATTGTCTGACGATGTCCATAGGATTTTGCTCCGGTAAGGTTACACTTTTTGATTTAACTTGCATATCTTGCATTATATTGCACAAGAGACGAAAAAACAAGGGTTATCTTTGAAATCAGCTGTGACTGCTGGGGGACGACACGTTCAACTACGCACGATACCAAGAAAGATTCGGCTTCCCCGCCGAATGCTTCTCTTCCCTGTTATGCTACAGGCGGGGGCGGACTCGACTGAGCAAAAATCAAACACCTTTTAAAAATTTTTTGGCCGCCGACGCAATATATAAAGACTTTTATATTCAGGATTTTTGCGAGGAAGAGGACGCAAGGTGTTTGGCGCATTTTGCCCCACCCAAAATGCGCCAAACACAAAGCCGAATCGTACCACCGCATTAGCACTAAACGAGCGGCCCAGCGAGCTTGGAGTGAGCCCGAGCCCAA
>JAZDOX010000041.1:0-34239 GCA_043798215.1 Candidatus Omnitrophota bacterium
TTCTTGAAGCTCCTTTTGATCTTTTTTTGTAAGTTTTAACTTTTTGGCTCTAGCCATGGGTATCTCCTCCTTAGAGATTAGTTTATCACAGCTAGATTTTTTTACAATCAATTCATCAATTTGTGTTACAATGCACTAGTATGCCCCAAATGCAAATTTGAAGTCGGGATTCAAGCCGATAAGATTATTTGCAAAAATCCCGATTGTGGGTTAAAATATTTTATCAAAGACAATATACCTGTTATGTTAACCAACGAAGTCGGAGAATAAAATGGCAAAGATATTGGTAATACATGGGCCAAACCTGAATCTTTTAGGCGAACGAGAGGTGGGTATTTACGGCAAAGTTACTTTAAAGGAAATAAACGACGAACTTAGCAAGATTGCGCGGGCGGAAAAAATACAGTTGGATACGTTCCAATCCAATCATGAAGGCGAGATTGTCGAAAAGATAGGATCTTCTAAGGGCAATTTTGATTGCCTTCTGATAAATCCGGCCGCTTACACCCATACGTCGGTAGCCATCAGGGACGCGATATCAGCGGTTGGGATTCCTGCTGTGGAGATTCATTTGTCAAATATATATGCCAGAGAGGAATTTAGGCATATTTCCCTGATCGCTCCGGTGGCGGTTGGGCAGATAAGCGGTTTCGGAGTAAATAGCTATAAACTCGGCTTGATGGCCGCTATCGATATAATTAAAACAAAAATGAAGTAGTTTAAAGCCCATTTCAAAACCTCCATTGAGGGTCATTCTGACTCGGAAATTTCAGGCGCTGTCATTAAGTAAGCTGTTTATCTTGAAATTTAATGTTGAGCGCAGAGCCGATTTATGACGCAGCTGGTTTTTACTTTAAGCGAGTAATAAAGCAAGGCCAAGCGAGACTTAAATTTCAAGGTAGATCGCTTTGCCCGCAATTACAAATGCTAATTTAGACAGCAATTAAAAGATATGGATAAAGAATTTAACGGGATTGAGCGAGTTAAAAAACTTTCCGCTATCTTATCTAAAGATGGACTGGATTCAATTTTAATCACCTCGGCTGCCAATGTCCGATATTTAAGCGGATTTTCAGGCGGCGCGGCATGCCTTTTTATCTCGAAAGGCAAGCGTTTTTTTATTACCGATTCCAGATATGAGCTTCAGGCCAAGAAGGATACGGCGGGTTTTGATATTATTATTTTAAAGCGTTCTTTACCGGACTCGATAGCGGATTTGGTGAAAGATTTAGGTATTAAAATCGTAGGATTTGAGCCGGACAGCCTTACTTATAGCCGTTATGAACGAATAAGTAAAGGTTTTGGCCAGTCAGCATTAAGGCCTTTTGCCGGCGCTGTGGAAGAATTGAGAGAGCGCAAGGATTCCATGGAGATACAATTGGTAAGAAAATCGGTCTCTATTCTAAAGAGCGCCGTAGATTATTTTAAATCGATATTAAAACCCGGCATAACCGAGAATGAATTGGCCGCGAGGACTGAATATTTCATTAGACATTCCGGCGGCGAGGGAGCTTCGTTTGATATTATCGTTGCTTCAGGCGGCAATTCCGCTTTTCCTCATGCGAAGCCTCAGGGCAGGGCAGTTAAAGCTAACGATATGGTTTTGTTGGACTTGGGCGTTAATTACAGGGGGTATAATTCTGACTTGACACGTGTATTCTTTTTGGGTAAAATTACTTCAAAGAGAAAGAAGATTTACGATATAGTCAAACAGGCCCAGAAGCGCGCAATTGAACTTATTGCCGGTGGAACAAAGATATTCGAAATTGACGCGGCCGCCAGGGATTTTATTCGTCAAGAGGGCTTTGGAGGTTGTTTTAATCATGCCTTAGGACATGGTATCGGTCTTGAGATTCATGAAAATCCTTCATTATCAGGCAGTAACCAGGCTATTTTAAAGCAAGGGATGATTTTTACGGTTGAACCAGCTATATATTTGCCCGGCTGGGGCGGCATAAGGATCGAAGATATGATTTTGGTCAAAAAGAAAGGATACGAGGTATTAACAGATGATATCGACAAGTGATTTTAAGAATGGCCTAACTATTAAACTGGATGGACAACTTTTTCAAATTGTGGAATTTCAGCATGTAAAGCCCGGCAAGGGAGGAGCTTTTGTCCGGACTAAGATTCGCGGTTTAATGACGGGCAATGTTTTGGAGAGGACTTTTCGCGCCGGAGATAAGGTAGAGGACGCGTTCATAGAGTATAAGAAACTGCAATTTCTTTATGCTTCCGGAGATGAGTATCATTTTATGGAACAAAATACTTTTGAGCAATTCCAATTGAGCGCGGAGCAACTGGGGGACGTTATTCATTATCTTAAAGAGCATATGATAGTCAACGCGTCATTCTACGAAGTCAAATTGCTTAATATCGAGGCGCCTATATTTGTGGAACTTAAGGTTATCGAAGCCGAGCCGGGTATGAAGGGTGATACCGCGAAGAGCGGAACCAAGCCGGTAAAATTAGAGACCGGTTATGTGATACAGGTTCCGTTATTCGTAGAGATAGGCAATGTTTTGAAGATAGATACCCGAACCGGAGGATACGTCGAACGAGTCTAAGTAAATGTAGGCGTAAAGCGCAAACTTGATTGTTTGTTTGTCGGTTAGTTAATCCGCAGCGTTTAACTAACGAACAAACCAACCAACTAACAAACGAATTTGCGTTATAAATGGAGGTTGATATGAATGTTAAGGAACTCAAAGATATGATATCTCTGATGAATGAAAACGGCCTCGTGGAGCTGGAGATAGAGAAAGAAGGATTAAGGATAAAGATTAAAAAGGGCGTTTCCGGCGCCTCTGAGGTTTTTCAGGAGAGGTATATCGCGCAGCCAAGCGCCGCTTCAGCTGATGTTTTGCCTAAAGAGGCCAATACGAAAATCTCTAAGTATATAGAAGTAAAGGCTCCGATGGTCGGCACATTTTATAGATCTCTGGCTCCTGATGCTCCCTCTTTTGTGGAAATAGGACACGATATAGAGCCGGGTCAGGTTTTATGCATTATCGAAGCGATGAAGCTTATGAATGAGATAAAGTCAGAAGTAAAAGGAAAGATCGTTGAAATACTTGCTGAAAACGCGCAACCAATAGAATTTGGGCAGGCTTTGTTCTTAGTTGAGCCTTTGGAATAAGTATGTTCTCTAAAATATTAATCGCAAACCGGGGCGAAATTGCGTTAAGGATCATAAGAGCTTGCAGGGAGCTTGGCATAAAATCAGTCGCCGTCTATTCGGAGGCCGATAAAAGCTCTTTGCATGTTAAACTTGCTGATGAAGCTGTTTGCATAGGCGCGGCATCGCCACAGAGCAGCTATCTAAATATTCCAAGCATAATAAGCGCGGCGGAAATAACCGATGTTGAGGCGATACATCCTGGATACGGTTTTTTGTCCGAGAACGCCCATTTTGTTGAAGTCTGCGAATCCTGCCAGATTAAATTTATAGGCCCTCCTCCCGAAGCGATGCGCCTGATGGGAGATAAGATGGCTGCCAAGGACACAATGAGAAAGGTGGGCCTTCCGGTAATACCCGGCAGCAGCTCCGTTGTTAAAGATAAGGATGAAGCGCTTAAGATTGCGCATAAATTGCAATACCCCGTTATCGTGAAAGCGGCGGCAGGAGGCGGCGGACGCGGTATGCGGGTAGCGCATAATGATGTAAGACTTATTAGTGTTCTTATGACTTGCCAGGCGGAAGCTGAAGCGGCATTCGGAAATCCGAATGTTTATATCGAGAAGTATATCGGCAATCCCAAGCATGTCGAATTTCAGATAGTGGCGGATAAATACGGGCATGTGATTCATCTGGGAGAGCGAGATTGCACCATTCAGCGCAGGCATCAGAAACTGCTGGAGGAGTCTCCTTCTCCGGCGATAGATTCCAAACTAAGAAGGAAGATGGGCGAGGCCGCTATAAAAGGCGCTAAAGCGGCGAATTATTCAAATGTTGGGACTATAGAGTTTCTTTTGGATGAAGACGGGAATTTTTATTTTATGGAGATGAACACGAGAATTCAGGTTGAGCATCCTGTTACCGAGATGGTAACAGGAATAGACCTTATTAAGGAGCAGATTAAAATAGCTGCAGGCGAAAGGCTGTCTTTTAATCAGGAAGACATAAAGATTAACGGCAGCGCCATAGAATGCAGGATTAACGCCGAGGATCCCGATAATGGATTTATGCCTTGTCCTGGAAAAGTTGTTTTTTTTCATGCTCCGGGAGGCCCGGGCGTTCGCGTAGATTCTCATGTTTATCAGGGTTACGAAATATCCCCTTATTACGATTCTATGATAGCTAAATTAATAACATACGGCAAGAATCGCGCCGAGGCGATACAAGTTATGCAACGGGCCCTGTCTGAGTTTGTCATCGAACCGATAAAAACAACAATTGAATTCCATAAACGCCTTATCTCGAATCCAGAGTTTTTGCGCGGGCAAGTAACAACAGAGTTTATCGAGAAGACGTTGGGCGGCGGTTCTTCGCAGAATGAATCCCGTTAGATTTGAGTTGTAATGCCGACTTTCAAATCTATTTGCGTAGCTGCAGAGCAATGCGCAATACGAGAAATGCTGTAGCCGCAGAGCGTAGCTCTGCTAATGGCAAAAATGCAAAGCTTCGCTTTGCGGCTACAAACTATCTTAAAGTCAGCAAAATATTTTACAATATCGCCAAGAAGCATACAGATACAGGAGGAGGGCCTGCTATGAATATATTAAATAGGATAAGCATACTGTTTTTTTTGATAGTTTTTGTGAGTATAGGAGTTTTTTTGATAGCTGTTTCTTTTAGGTTGATACAGAGCGAACCGATACTCAATGCCCTCGATTATATCTATGTCTCTATGAACTTAAGAATAGCTTTGGCGGTGATAGGACTTTTACTTATTCTGGTGTCGTTCGCTTCATATCAATTTACGATATCGCGCATACAGCGCCAGAAGAACATAGCCTTTAACAACCCAGACGGACAGGTTACGATTTCTTTGTCGGCTATAGAAGAGTTTATAAGGCGCATAGGCTCCTCTCTTCTCGAAGTCAAGGAGATGAAATCGGATTGTATAGCCACAAAGAAAGGGATAGATATTACCACAAAGGTTGTGTTTTGGTCAGATGCGAATATCCCGGAAATTACCGAGAAGATTCAAAGTATGATTAAAACCCGTGTCCAGGAGATGCTGGGTGTAGACGAGCCTATTATAATCAAGGTTCATGTTACGAAGATAGTGGCGCGTCAGGAAGATAAGCCTCGCAACAAGGAAAGACAGCCTGATGATGTTAGCATGCCTTTCGGGGGTATGGAATAAAGTTCGAAGAACTTGTTTTAAAATTCCTAATGAGAGTCATTATAAAATTTGAAACCACGCACTTTAGTGCGGGGAGGAAGCATAGTCTTGAAGCAGAAAAGAAGCCCCGCCCTTTAGGGCGGGGAGTGTCACTCCGGGCGCAGCGAAGAATCTTAAAACAGAGATTCTTTGGCCTCGAGACTGGGACACAATGTAGTTGCTCGATTTATCGAGCACAACATATCGGCCCAATAAATTGGGCAACTACAATGGAAAATAATGTAGCCTGCCGATTCATCGGCAATTGATATCGGCCCAATAAATTGGGCAACTACAATATGTTGATCTATTTAGTCAAGAAAAAGGGTTATGTCCCAGTCTACTCGCCTTAGAATGACATGGGTAAAAATGGGTAAACTTCACTGAAATCAATCAACAACAAAGGGGGATGGTTGAATGAAGAGAATTGGGATTTTAACCGGCGGGGGAGATTGCCCCGGATTAAATCCGGTAATCAGGGCGGTTGTCAGAAAAGCTATTCAGGATGGCTATGAGGCGCTTGGCATAAAATATGGATGGAAAGGCTTAATAGACGGCGAAACTATGCTTTTGGATTTAAATTCCGTGTCGGGAATATTGCCGAAGGGAGGAACAATACTTGGCACTTCGCGCACCAACCCTTATAAAAAAGAAGGCGATTTAGCTAAATTAAAAGAAAATTTCAAGAGATACGGACTTGAGGCGCTTATCGCTGTAGGCGGCGAAGATACGCTTGGAGTGGCGAATAAAATTTTTAAGGAAGGACTTAAGGTTGTTGGCGTTCCGAAGACCATAGATAATGATCTTAGCGACACCGATTACACTTTTGGTTTTGATACCGCGGTAAACATTGTTACCGAGTGCATAGACAGATTGCATACGACCGCCGAGAGCCATAATAGAATTATGGTTACCGAGGTTATGGGCCGTCACGCGGGCTGGATTGCCGTTCACGCGGGTATTGCCGGCGGCGCAGACGTTATATTGATTCCGGAGGTGCCTATAGATATTCAGGAAGTATGCAACATTATACAGAAACGCCATGCCAAAGGCAAGAATTTTTCGATAGTGGTAGTAGCTGAAGGCGCGAGGTTTAAAGAAGGAGACGAAGTTCTTTCTACGGAGAAATTAGATGAATTTGGGCATGTTAGACTGGGAGGAATCGGACAGACTTTAGCCGGTTTAATAGAGAAAAAGACAGGTTTTGAGACAAGGATAACCGTTTTAGGCCACATACAGCGCGGCGGCTCTCCGACTGCTTTTGACAGAGTTTTGGGCACAAGATTCGGCGTAAAGGCGGTTGAGTTGGTGGAAGAAGGTAAATTTGGCTATATGACCAGTCTTCAGGGAACTAAGATCGTCTCCGTTCCGATAGAAAATGCTGTTGGGAAGCTGAAGACGGTTGATGAGGGACTATACAATATCGCTAAAGTTTTTTTTGGTTAATTTAAGTGAAAGAAAAGATAAGAAGCATAATCAAAGAAAGCATTGAGGTTAAGAGCGCGCTTGCTATGTCGCAGTTAGATGCTGTGGCGGCCGCGTCGGAAGCGGTTATCGAGACCCTTAGAGAAGGCGGGAAGGTAATTATTTTCGGCAACGGCGGAAGCGCGGCCGACAGCCAGCATATAGCGGCTGAATTGGTCGGCAGGTTCTTAAAAGAACGCAGAGCTCTTCCCGCGATTGCTCTTACGACGAATAGCTCTATACTGACTGCCATTTCCAACGATTATTCGTATAACCAGGTTTTCTCCAGGCAATTGGACGCGATTGCCGGAAAGAATGACACGGTGATCGGGATTTCTACCAGCGGCAAGGCTTTGAACGTGAATGAGGCGGTTAGTCTCGCGCGTAAAAAGGGACTGACAACAATCGCCCTCACTGGTTGCGACGGCGGAGATCTCGCTAAGATTGCCGATATCTCGGTTATAGTCCCTTCCAGAGCTACTCCAAGGATACAGGAAGCTCATATTATGATAGGCCATATAATCTGCCAGCTGGCGGAAGAAGCTTTATTTTAACCAAAAGATAATAAATGACCACAAACGGTTTCATAAGCGCCATTGTCTCAAACTACAAGACGTCATTCCCCGCTTTATGCGGGGAATCCAGTCACGCGAGTCTGGATTACCCGATCAAGTCGGGTAATGACAGGTTACTATAGTGACTTATAAAACCAGCCATAGACAAAAGATCCTTAGTTTTTCTAAGATCAAGACGTTGGTTTTAAACTTAAAGGCGGAAGGCAAGCGGATTGTTTTCACAAATGGTTGCTTTGACCTGATTCATTTTGGCCATATAAAATATCTTCAGAAGGCCAAAAAACTTGGAGATATTCTTATCGTCGGGATAAATAGCGATTCCTCGGTAAGGAAGATGAAAGGCGATAAGCGGCCGATCACGAGAGAGGGTGACAGGGCAGGGATTATTGCCGCCTTGGAGGCTGTTGATTACGTGTTGCTATTTAATGAGGCTACGCCCATTAAACTTATAAAAGCAATAAAGCCCGATGTTTTGGTTAAGGGCGCTGATTGGAGCATAGAGAATGTTGTTGGCGGGGATTTTGTAAAATCTTATGGTGGCGCAGTCAGGGCCGTTTCCCTGGTAAAAGGCCGGTCTACTTCAAATATAATTCGCGAAATCGTAAAAAGATTTAAATGAAACCGCAGATATACAGGATAATAGATGCTAACCTTAATAGATCCCGGGAAGGTTTGAGGGTTTGTGAAGAAGCCGCGCGGCTTGTTTTAAACGATAAGCCGATGACAGATGAATTCAGGAGGCTGCGCCACGGGATAACCGGTTGCATTAAACGCTATCCGGAAAAATTCCAGAATATTATTTTAAGCCGTGATTCAAATCGGGATGTTGGGAGTGGAGAGCACGCGTTTGAGCGCGAGAGGGGCGACTGGAAAGAAGTTTGCCTGGCGAATATGGAGCGCGTTAAAGAATCATTGCGCGTCCTGGAGGAGTTCTCGAAGCTTATTGATATTAAAATTGCCGTCAGATTCAAGAAGCTTAGATTCAGGACATACGGAATAGAAAAGAAATTAATCTCAAGGTTTTAGATGTGAAGGATTTTAATCTTTATGTTATTATTGGCGGTAAAGATCTCGCGGGCGGCGATCTTGCCGATATTGCGAAAAGAGCGGTTCGAGGCGGCGCTGACGTAATACAGTTGCGCGAGAAACAAGCGAGCGCGAGAGATATTGTGAGGCTTGGCTTGGTTGTGAAGAAAGCGATTCAGGATACCAAAGCGTTGTTTATAATCAATGACAGGCCGGATATCGCTTTGGCCGTTGGCGCGGACGGCGTTCATTTAGGCCAGGATGATTTGCCGGTAGAGGCGGCGCGTTTGATATTGGGCAAAGACAAAATAATAGGTTTATCTACGCATTCGATAGCGCAGGCGCTGGAGGCTCAAAAGCGCGGCGCGGATTATATAGGAGTGGGGCCGATTTTTTCGACACCCACCAAACCGGATTACAAACCCGTAGGATTAAATTTGGTAAAACAGGTTAAAAATAAAGTTAATATCCCGTTTGTCGCCATAGGGGGGATAGACGAAACGAATATTGATGAAGTTGTCGATGCGGGCGCTTGCCGCGTTGCCGTTGTCAGAGCGGTTTGCCGCGCCAAGGATGTTGAAGCAGCGGCGAGAAGCCTAAAGGAAAGACTTAAAAAAATATGACACAATTAGAATATGCCAGAAAAGGAAAAATTACTCCTGAGGCGAGAGCGGTCGCTAATGCCGAGGGATTGTCTGCCGGCGAGCTTATCAAAAAAATAGCGGCGGGCAAGGTTGTAATACCGTCTAATCGTTTAAGGAAAAAATCTCGTATTTGCGGAATCGGTAGCGGTCTCAAAACCAAGGTAAACGCGAATATAGGCACTTCCGGCGATTCACCGGATTTAAGGACTGAGATCAGGAAATTGAATATTGCCGTTGATAACCGGGCGGACACGGTTATGGATCTTTCGACGGGCGGAGATCTGAAGAAAATCCGGCAGGCAATTTTAAGATCTTCCTGCATCCCTGTGGGAACCGTTCCGATTTATGAGTTAGCTGTAAGAGCGGCGATAGAGGGCAGGGCCATATCAACTCTAAGCGAAGATGAGATCTTGTCGACTTTGGAGGCGCAGGCCAGAGAAGGAGTGGATTTTTTCACTATCCATTGTGGCGTTACTATGGAGACGGTAGAAAGGTTAAGGAAGGAAACAAGAATCGCCGATATCGTAAGCAGGGGCGGGGCGATTTTAGTTGAATGGATGATGAGCAATGGGCATGAAAATCCTTTTTATGATAGATTTGACGAGATTTTGGATATTGCGAAAGATTACGACGTCACTTTAAGTTTGGGCGATGGGATGAGGCCGGGTTCGCTCGCGGACGCCACCGACAGGGCGCAAGTGCAGGAATTGATTATTCTGGGAGAACTTACAAAAAGAGCTTGGGACAGAGGCGTTCAGGTAATCATTGAAGGCCCGGGACACGTCCCTTTGAATCAAATAGAGATGAATGTATTGCTGGAGAAAGAAATTTGCCATGGCGCGCCGTTTTATGTTTTAGGCCCGTTAGTTACTGATGTGGCCCCCGGTTATGATCACATCACTTCTGCCATCGGAGGCGCTCTTGCTGCCGCTTATGGCGCGGATTTTATTTGTTATGTTACACCTTCCGAGCATCTAGGGCTTCCTTCGATTGCCGACGTAAAGACCGGAGTTATATCTGCGCGGATTGCTGCTCACGCCGCCGATATAGCTAAAGGGATAAAAGGGGCCTTAGACTGGGATATCTCGATGTCAATTGCCCGAAAGAAGAGAGATTGGAAAAAACAGTTTGAGCTTGCGATAGATCCGGCAGTTGCCAAGGAATACAGGAGTCGCTTGAGGCCGGTTTCGAAAGATGTTTGCACGATGTGCGGTCAATTTTGCTCGATGAAGATATCGGATAAGTATATAAATAAATCCCGTTAAAGAACAGAGTTCTCTAACGGGATTTATTGCTTTTGAGATTTGATTTCAAAATGGAGGAGTCCCGAAGTTTCGGGACGACGAAGCCTGCCTTGCCGGCAGGCAGGCAATCTAAAGATGCAGAGATTGCCGCGCTCCCGGAGCTTGCCCTGAGCGAAGTCGAAGGGGTCGCTCCCGCCACAAAGCGTTGGCGGGCAGGCGCAATGACACGATAAAGGTCTTACAGTTTTACAACGGTTTAAAATTTAAAGACGCGGAGGCGGCAGATATGTCGTTATTAGTGGTAGGCTCAATAGCTTTGGATTCCGTTAAGACGCCTTTTGGAGAGGTAAATGAAGCTCTTGGCGGTTCCGCGGTATATTTTTCATGCGCCGCGAGTTTTTTTTCCGCAGTAAGGCTGGTAGGTGTTGTTGGTTCTGATTTTCCGCGCTCGCATATAGACTTGCTTGACAAGATAGGCGTGGACATAAAGGGGCTTTTAGTTGACGGGGGCAAGACTTTCAGGTGGAAAGGAAATTACGACTACGACCTGAATGTTGCGCATACAATTTATACACATCTTAATGTTTTCGCTAATTTTAAACCGTCAATTCCGGTTGAATACCGCGACTCGCAAAATGTCTTTCTCGCCAATATAGACCCTGAACTTCAAAGGGAAGTCTTAAGTCAGGTAACAAGCCCGCGGCTAATCGCGTGCGATTCTATGAACTTCTGGATTGAGAATAAACGCGAGCATCTCAGGAAGCTTTTAAGGCGCGTCCATATATTTTTTGCTAACGACAATGAGGCGCGGCAGTTTTCAGGAGAGCACAATCTCTTGAAAGCGGCAAGGTATATGCTTTCCTGCGGCCCCAAAGTTGTTTTAGTAAAGAAGGGCGAGCATGGAGCTCTTTGCGTCTCCAAAGATTTTATATTTTCTTATCCAGCCTATATATTGGAAGACCCACTTGATCCTACCGGCGCGGGAGACACTTTTGCCGGAGGGTTTATAGGGTATCTGAGCAAAACCGGAAAATTAAGCGAATTTGTATTGCGTAAAGCCGTTGCTTACGGTACAATTTTAGCATCCTATACGGTGGAAGATTTTAGCGTTAATCGCCTCTTGCGGTTAAAACCGGTAGAAATAGCTAACAGGTATAAGAAATTTAAAGAGCTTATGTATTGTTAGGAAGAATAGGGCTAACGCCAAACCGAAGTTTAAATTTGTTGCAGTGGCTTTATGGTAATTTAAATCTGTGGGCTGTTAACCGTCAACCAGTACATTGTAATATAAATTTCATACTGTTCGAGCGAGGCCATTGGCCGAGTCGAGAACTATGGGTATGCCTGCCTGTGTGTGGCACGCAGATAGGGACAGCGAAAGAACTTCTCGACTCATCCGCCTCAGGCGGATTCGCTCGAAGAATAAGCGCTTGCTGTCTCCATGGACTACTATGAATTAATATTACGCGCTGCCGGACTGTTACATAAATTATTGTCATTGCCCGATTGCCAGATTTAATTGGGTAATCCAGAAAAAGCAGCGTGTCTGGATTCCCCGAATAACAGACTGGGACATAACCCTTTTTCTCGACTAAATAGATCAACATATTGTAGTTGCCCAATTTATTGGGCCGATATGTTGTGCTCGATAAATCGAGCAACTACATTGTGTCCCAGTCTGTAAGTCGGGGAATGACAAGCAGATGGATTCAAAAGCTAATATTATAGCGTAATAGATAAGCGGGTGTAGTTCAGTTGGTAGAACGTCAGCTTCCCAAGCTGAATATCGTGGGTTCGAGTCCCATCACCCGCTCCAGGTTTGAAATATGCGAGCGGTTTAGGACTCGAAGGGAAGATGCCTTACTCAAGATTAATTAGATTGCTTGTTGTTGTTTTATTATTGGGCGGATGCGCGAGAGTTCCCATAATCTTGCCGCCAAAGCAAACGGTTTCTTCTTTGAAGACGCAGGAAGGATCATACCATAAAGTTTTGAAGGGCCAAACACTATGGAGGATCTCAAAAATTTATGGGGTGGATATGGAAAAGATAGCCGCGGCCAACGACCTTAAGGATATTGAATATATTGAGGTGGGACAGGACATCTTTATTCCTTCGGCAGAAAAACCCTTGAAAGAAAAACAGGCGATTGAACTCGCTTATTCAAAAGAAGATTTTATCTGGCCTCTTAAGGGAAGGATAATCGTTTCTTTTGGCGAAAAGAAAGCCGCTTCTCCAAGTAAAGGCGTGGATATCCAAGCTAAAGAAGGAGCTTTGGTTGCCGCCTCAAGAAGCGGAAAAGTTATATTTTGCGAAGATAAGCTTAAAGGATACGGCAAGACCGTTATAATTGATCATGGCGACGGGCTCCAGACGGTGTATGCTCATAATTCGAAAATTTTGGTTGGGGTGGGAGAGGACGTAAAGCAATCCGTTCCCATTGCCAAAGTCGGCTCAACGGGCAGAAATAAGGCGCCGTATTTACATTTTGAGATTAGAAAAGGCCATAGCCCTCAAAATCCGTTTCGTTATTTACCCCGTTAGAGATTTTTATTTGAACACGTGTTGTTAATAACTGGGTTACTATAAGAAGTTTCATAAGTCATTACCCGCCTTGTGCGGGTAATCCAGACACGGAATTACATTTTATAGCATGACTGGATTCCCCGAATAAATCGGGGAATGACGTCTTGCAACTTGAAGCAAAAGAGCTTATGAAACCGCTTGTAGTAAAAATTTTAGGAATTTTTTTCTGCGAAATGCTACTGGATCCGGCGACAAGAGATAATTTTTTCGGAAGGCGCGATATACTTGAGCTATTGAAGAAGCGCGTCGACGACCTATGTTATGGATATAGACAAAATATAGCCATAATAGGCCCGCCTTATTACGGCAAGACCTCAATAATTTACCGTTTGGTAGATGATGTATCCTTACGTCGGCAAGTAGCGGTATACGTGGATGTAAACCCCGTTAGAGAACTTCATTCTCTAACGGTCTGCGCTGAAAGCGGTTTTAGATTACCATCGGTTTCAAGCGGTAATGGCCGCCGATTGAAATCGGCGGTTTTCTCTAACGGGGTAAAGACTTGCGATTTCTTGAATTTTGCCGAAAGGTTTATTTCAACGCTGTTATTCAAGTATTTACGCGCTTTAGGAAGCGATATCAGGGATTCTGGGGAGTTAATGCTTGCTGCTTCCGAGAAAATGCCTAAAACGGCAAAAGCCGCTAACGACGTTGAGACCTTAATTAAAAGTGGAAAACTTCTTAAGGCGTATTCGGCCGTTTTGGAATTATCCGCGATAGCCTACGCAGAAACTTCTTTGCACCCTGTGATAATATTCGATGAATTTCACAGGATAGAAGATTTTGGAATTAAAGATGCCTTTGTCTTGCTGGGAAAATCCATAATGCTTCAGAAGGACGTTATGTATATTATGGCCTCCTCGAAAATAAATCAGGCCAAAGAGATTCTTTCCGAGAAGCTATCCTTATTATTCGGGAATTTCGAGATTTATGAGTTGGAAACATTTGATTTTTCGACAGCAATCGATTTTATCGGTTTTAGGCTTGATGGAAAAAATCTTAGGGATGATCTCTGTAATTTTTTGACGGCGTTTACAAACGGTCATCCGTTTTATTTGGATTGCGTATTGGTTAACCTGAGTAATTATCTTAACGCGAATCCGCAAAGCGATCATTCGGGAGCCGTTATAAAAGTCTTTAACGATCTTTTATTTGACTCGAAAGGGATATTAAACCAGCATTTTGTCAGCATTGTCTCCGATCTGGATAAGCTTAATTTGCGCTACGCTTCAATCTTGGTTTCGATCTCAAATGGCAATAATAAGATTCAGTCTATTTTGTCCGTGCCTATCCTAAAGTCTGACGAGGCAAGGTTATTATTGAGCAAGCTGGTCGATCTTGGATGGATAAAAAAATATGGCGTTTTCTATTCGATTGCAGACAAGGTTTTCGAGTTTTGGTTAAAAAATGTTTATCAAAGCAAGGAATATTTTCTGGATTCCGGTTACAGCCATAAGATAGACAGGTTTTATTCCGAGATAAAAGCCTATATTAACGGTTTCTCAAACGTGAATAGGGATAATTACCTGGATTTTCTGCCCGGTTTATTTTCTTCTTTTGACGGTGAGCTGATAGAGATCGACAAAAGAAGTTTTAGGTTTCCCAAACTTAAACTTAAGCGCATTCAGAGCGTAAAAACAGGGCTGATTCATTACCTGGTTTTGGCTGGGGAAAAATGCCTGTGGATTTTATTGGTAAGCCTCGAACCTTTAACGGATAACGATATCGCGGAATTTGTTGATTATTGCCGGAGTTACAAAAAAGATGTTAAGCGCAAGATAATTGTGTCAACAGAAAGAATGGACGCGAACACTTTGTTGGCGGCAAAACAGTCAAAGATCTGGATTTGGACGCTAAAAGAAATTAACGAGTTGCTTGATATATCCGGCAGGCAAAGAATTGTTTTATTTGGCCTGAAGGGATATAATCTGTCGCAGGTTCCGGCGGATCTTTCCGCTTTGGAGATAGCTTAAGATGAGAATCGGAGTAATTTCGGATACTCATATCCCCAGGATGGCTAAGGATTTACCCAAGGTTGTCTATGATGAGTTAAGTAAAGTCGATCTCATACTTCACGCGGGCGATCTTGTCGGAGTAAATTTTCTTAATAAATTGATGAAGTTTAATAAGACGATTGCAGTATCCGGGAATATGGATTCAAGGGAGGTGTCCGCCGTTTTAAAGCCCAAGGAAATAGTTGAAGCGGGAAAATTTAAAATAGGCCTTATCCATGGGTGGGGATCTCCCGAAGGGCTTGCCGAACGCTTAATGGTAGAATTTAAGGACCATAAAATAGATTGTCTTGTATTTGGGCATTCACATCGGCCTGTTAATGAGGCAAAAGATGGGATTTTATTCTTTAATCCCGGAAGCCCTACCGACAAAGTTTTTGCCCCGTTTAATTCATACGGCCTACTAGAGATAGGCGGTAAAATAACGGGAAGTATCATAAAATTATAGGAGCGCAAATGGATAAGCTGTGGGCTCCCTGGAGGTCGAAGTACGTAACTAGGGTAAATTCCATTAAGGGGTGCATATTTTGCTCTAAGCCGAAAGCCGGAAATGACGAGGCTAATTATATAATATCGCGCGGCAAAAGCTCCCTTTCCATGCTGAATATTTTTCCTTACAGCAATGGCCATGTTATGGTTGCCCCTTACAGGCATGTGAAAGATATGATCGGATTAAGCGCCGCGGAATTATTTGAGATATTTGATTTAACAAGAAAGATGCAGTCGCTTCTCGTTAAGACGATGAAACCCGATGGCTTCAATATAGGAATTAATGTCGGCAGGGCGGCCGGGGCGGGCGTTAAGGACCATATACATATTCATATTGTTCCAAGATGGGTTGGGGATGTGAATTTTATGCCTGTTTTTACTTCCACTAAAGTGATCTCTGAATCGCTTGATGCCTTATACGATAGACTAACCAAATGTTTACGCGGAAAGAAATAGAAGAGCTTGAGCTAAAGGCCTTAGCTCCATTTGCGATGAAGGCTGGGCGCTCGAGGGGCAGGGCATATCCCGAGGAAGAACATCCTTGCAGGAGTCCTTATCAAAGGGACAGGGACAGGATTATTCACTCGACTGCTTTTCGCCGCCTTGAGTACAAAACGCAGGTTTTCGTCAATCATGAAGGCGATTATTATCGCACTCGCTTGACACATACTCTTGAGGTTGCGCAAATTGCCTCTTCGATAGCCCGTAATTTGGGCTTAAACGCGGATCTTGTGGAGGCCATAGCGCTCGCTCATGACATAGGGCATCCGCCATTTGGTCATCCAGGGGAAGAAGAACTTAGGGAGTTGATGAAGGATTACGGCGGCTTTGACCATAATCTTCAAGGGCTAAGAGTCGTTGATATTCTGGAGGAGAGATATCCTGATTTCAAGGGGTTGAATCTGACTCGGGAAGTGAGAGAGGGAATTAATAAACATGCGGCCGAATACAAAAATTCCGAGGGAGTGACTCAGTTAGAACCAGAGAGATCGCCGTTGCTTGAAGCTCAGGTTGTTGATCTATCGGATGAGATAGCTTATGACAGTCATGATTTAGATGACGGGTTAACATCAGGATTGCTTAATGAGAAAGAACTAAATAAGGTATCGTTATGGGGCGGTATCCATGACAAGATATCCAGAGTTTATCCGGGTTTAAAAGACGAGATAAGAAAATATCAGATAATAAGAGAGTTGATAAATATGGAAGTAACCGATCTCGTCTTCGAGTCCGAGAAGAGAATCTCGAATTTCAATATTAAGACGTCCGACGACGCGCGGAAGACGCCCGAAAGAATAATTATTTTTTCGGGCGGATTGCTGGAAGAAAGAAAACCGCTTAAGAAATTCCTCTTTGAGAATTTATATATGCATCACAAGGTTGTTAGAATGGCTGATAAGTCTCGCAGGTTCGTGCGGGAGCTTTTTAACGCCTATTTGGCTAATCCCGATTTATTGCCTGATACCAGCAGGCGCCGCCTGGCAGAAGATCGGCCGCATCGGGTAGTTTGCGATTATATATCCGGCATGACGGACAGATACGCACTAGATGAGTATATAAAGCTGTTTAATCCTTACGAAAGGATGCAATGAGAATTCACGCAATGTATGTATTTATTTTACTGGCCATACTCGTTGTTACATTATATTCGCCCGTTACCTCGTATTTACTTAAAGATCTTGTAATCTCCAAGCTGGAAAAGAATATCGGTATGAACATCGTATTTGATAAGGCGCGTTTTGAGTTTCCCGCGCGGTTGATTATATCCGAAGCCAAAGCCGTAGATAAAAAGGGGTTGGCTTTTATATCCAGATACGCGGCATTTCAGCTGGATATGGCGAAAATTTTTTTGGCGGAGATCAAGCTAAATTGTTCTTTTCAGGATGTGAGCGTTAAGTCGGAGCTCGGCAATATGCTTAATTCGGCCTTAGGGTCTCTGGGAGTTCCTTTTAGGGATAGTTATAATTTTGACAGTGTTACAGGAGCAATAATCTTAAGAAAAGGATTTTTTTCTGTAAGAGATTTGCGCGCGGACGGTCCGGAGTTTAAATTTTTTGGGCGGTTAAATATGTTCAATGGAAAGAAAGTGGATTATGATATTGAATGCAGAATAAATAAAAGCGTTATTGATTCCAAAAGCGCCAAGGACAATTTATTGCTTGGCGATGAAAGCGAAGATGGATGGTATTTGGTCAGGCTGGCGCTAAAAGGCGATCCGCGCAGGCCCTCAAATGTCTCTTTTTCCGCGGGTGGAATAAAGTTAGAGCTTCGCCCTGCAGTTGGCCGCTAACGACGGATACCGTAAAATATCTTGCTGACTTTCGGTCCGCCAATGCGTTGCGGCGGGCGTCAGTTTTGCCATCATACTGTAGCTGCAAAGCAAAGCTTTGCGTTTTGCAGAGCTTGCGCTCTGCAGCTACGCGATAAATTTAAAAGTCAGCATAGTTCTTGACAGTATGTAATGTAATGATGAATAAAATGATGAATAAGATTGTGCTTAAACCACATTTGTGTTAAAATAATTTTTCCTCGGAGAGTATTATGGCGCCGGTAAATATGCAAAGACAACAGGAATTGTTCGAGGAGTTCGTAATAAAAGAAAAGAGGAAAGGCCGGTTTTTCGGGGCGTTTAAGTTTAAAAGGTCTGTTTTTCCCCAGCGCAGCGTGATTTTTTCTCTATCCTACGAAACCTTGATAATATCATTGATAGGCGCGGTATTGGCCGCTAGCGTGATATTCTCTCTCGGGGTCGAGAGAGGCAGAAATCTAAAACTTTCCTCTGGAGATATTGAGAAAGCGGTAAAAACGGATTTAGGAGTTCCCTTTACCCCGTTAGATAGTAAACATCTAACGGGGTTTACTGAACAAGCAGAAAAAGCTCCAGCGGCTATGATTTCCAAAGAAGCCCCTGAGTCTAAACAGCAGATGGATGTTAAACCGGAAAAAAAGGAACCCGAAAAGGTTGTTTTTCCTAAAGGCGATTTTATTATTCAGGTGGCTTCTTATAAGACGCGGAATTCCGCGGAAGTAAGCGCCGCGCGCCTGAAGAAACTTGGCGAGGACGCGGAGATACTCAAAAAAGGCAGTTTTTTTATTGTATGCGTAGGCTCTTATGCGGATAAGGCATCCGCGCAAAAGAAACTAAGCGATTTAAAACGGACATACAAGGATTGTTATTTAAGAAAACGTTGAAATTAAAAGCAAGCGCTTATAATTTACTCGCACTTCGTGTTCGTAAATTATGCGCTCATTAAAGGAGAGAAGATAATGTCTATTCATTCGAGTTTGCGGCCGTCAAAAGGCCAAACCCATAAGTCTGTGTTTACCCGGCTTGAGCGGATAAAGATACTTTTTGAGAATAACAAATGGAAGGAAAGCGATTCTATTTTTGGGTTGCCTAAAGTCAAATCCGTAAAGGTAAAGATAAAGAAAGAAAAATCGGCGGAAGCCAAAAAGACGGCCGAGACAGCGGCGGCTCCAGCTGCTGCTGCGACATCGGCAAAGCCTCAGGGCGCGCCGGCTAAGAAGTGACAAATAAAGTAACGGTTCAACTCCCTGAAGTAGTTTGTCTAATGGAGGAGTCCGCCTTAGGCGGACGACGAAGCCTGCCTTGCCGGCAGGCAGGCAATCTAAAGATGCAGAGATTGCCGCGCTCCCTTCCTCTTTCGCCAAGGCTTCAGAGGACAAGTCGGCTTGCTCGCAATGATGACGAGACGCTTCCAAGAGTTGAGCTATTACTAAATAAAGGAAATTAAGTGAAATTTTATTCTTTACTTAGGCAGATTATTTTTTTCTTAATCTGCCTGATTTTTTTATTTAGGCCAGGCGCGGTCATTAAAGCAGCGAATGACAACCATTTTACGGGTTTTATAACCGGCGATCGTGTCAACGTCAGGGCGGGCAATAGTGTTTCTTCTGAAGTCATTTGCCAATTGACTAAAGGAGAAGAGATAAATGTGGTCGACTGTAAAGATAAATGGCGCAAGATAGTATTGCCCCTTAGTGCCCCGGTGTATATTAACAAAACAAATGTTTCCAAGCGGGATGGCGCTGTTGGAGTAGTCGGCGAAGATAAGGCGAACGTCCGCGCGGCGGCAACTTCTTCCTCGACCGTTGTAGGCCGGTTGAATAAGGGAGATCCAATAAAGATAAAAAAAGATTATCTTGATTGGTGCGAAATAGAAGCCTCAAGCAATACCTTCGGGTGGATTTATTCAGAATTTGTGGGTAGAGACAAAGACCCTGAGGTTCGGAAGCAGAATGTTGCCGCTTTCAGGATGGCGGAATTGGATAAGTTATACGAGGCTGAGCTAAAGAAACCATTGCGCGAGATCGAGTTTAAGTGGATATTGGATGAGTATCTGAATTTTTCTATTGAAAATAAAGCCGCCGCGGAGTTAGAAACGGCGCTTAATAGAATAAACGAGATTCGCCTAAAGATCGCGGAAATCGAGCATTTAAAAGCAAAAGAAGAATATGACGCCAAGATTAGGAATATCTCTTCGCCAAGGCCGGGCGAAGACCCTTTGGCTTTTGGAATGATTGAGAATGTGGGCAAGGTTTCGGGGAGGCTTAGTCGGTTTAAGCTAACCGATAGCGGCGAATTTATTGGCTATCTCGCGAGCGATACCGTCGATTTGGATAAATACATTAATTTAAGAGTTAAGATATGGGGCATTAAGAAAGAGATTAAGAATACGCCTATTCTTGAGATTGACGCTATCGAGATTATTAAAGGGGGTATATGATGCCGCTTATAAAATTTGAAGATTTCAAGAAGCTTGATTTGAAAACGGCGAAGGTTTTGAAGGTTGATGACCATCCGAATGCGGATAAACTCTATGTTTTGACTGTAGGTGTTGGCGATTCCGAGAAGAAGATAGTCGCTGGAATAAAACCTTACTATAAGCCGGAGGAGCTTTTCGGCAGGATGGTAATAATAATCGACAATCTGGAGCCGGCTAACATACGGGGAGTCGAGTCTTGCGGGATGCTGCTCGCCGCAAAGGACGACAAAACGCTTGCTATATTGGCGCCTGATAAAGGGATTAGCGAAGGCAGCAGAGTTTCGTGATGGATATTTCTTTTGTAAGCATTGTTTTTACATTTCCTTTATTTATTCTTGCGGTGATGATTCATGAGGTTGCTCATGGCTGGGCCGCGTATAAATTGGGTGATTCAACCGCGAAAGATCGCGGACGAATCAGCCTAAATCCATTTGTTCACATAGACCCTGTTGGAACGATAATCTTGCCTCTTTCGCTCGTATTTTTTAATTCGCCGGTTGTCTTTGGATGGGCAAAACCGGTGCCGATAAATTTTTTTAACTTGCGCAATCCAAAGAGTGGCATAATATTGGTAGGTTTAGCCGGCCCCGCGGCGAATCTTATTTTAGCTTTTATTCTAGCGGTTTTGTATTTTCTTTTTCAGGGAACTCACTGCCTGCTTTTTGATCAGATAATTTTTTATTCTATTTTGGCAAATTCGATATTGGCCCTATTTAATTTAATACCGATTCCTCCGCTTGATGGTTCAAGAATTCTATTCGGATTATTGCCGCCTAAATTGGCGGTTAGATATATAAAGATAGAAAAATACGGATTTATTTTATTGTTTATCCTATTATGGCTTGGCTTCATCGACTGGCTTATCAATCCGGTAATCCAGGCGATAAGCGGGATTATCGGCATCCCCGTTTGATTGACATTTTTTATTTTCAATGGTAAACTTTTGTAGGTTTAAGGAATCCGGTTTATACATAATTAAATATACGGAAAAGGCGATGAGTGAGAAATCTGCAGGCGCGGTTAATAATGGCCCGATAGTAGTTAATCTTAAAGATAGAAGTTACAAAGTTATCGTAAAGACAGGCCTTGAGGCGTTACCTGTGGAATTGCGCAGGCTTGGATTGGGGCCGGATGCTGTTTTGATAACTAATCCAAAAATCAACGCGTTATTTGCCAGAAAAGTCAGAGAAATACTTAAGAGATCCGGCTTAAACGTGAGCGTGGCGCTGGTTCCTGATTCTGAAAGGGCAAAATCTTTAAGAGAAGCCATCAGGCTCTTGCGGTTTATCTCGAGAATGGATGGCTTGGGCAAGAAGATATTTATTATCGCTTTAGGCGGCGGAGTGGTGGGAGATTTAGCCGGTTTTGTCGCTTCTGTCTATAAGCGCGGAATCCCATATATTCAGATTCCGACCACTTTGCTATCGCAGGTTGATTCCTCGATAGGAGGGAAAGTCGCAGTAGACCTTCCGGAGGGGAAAAATTTAGCAGGTTCTTTTTATCAGCCAAGAATTGTTTATATAGACGTGTCTTTCATAAGGCATCTTTCAGATCGCGATTTCAGGTCCGGCTTTGCGGAGATTATCAAATACGCTGTTATAAAAGACAAGAAGTTATTCGAGTTTCTTAAGAAAAATAAGAAAGATATTTTAAACCGCGATCTTAAATGTCTTATTAAGGTCATAAGCAGGTGCGCTGAGATAAAAAGTCGCATAGTATCTGCCGATGAAAAAGAGCAAAAGTCTATACGTACGGCGTTAAATCTTGGGCATACGATAGGACATGCGATAGAAACCGCTTGCGGCTATTCGGGTTTTTATTCACATGGCGAAGCGGTTGGCATAGGAATGATACTCGCTGCCCGCCTATCAAACTGCCTGGGTTCTCTTTCAGAAAATGATTTACGCCAGATAGAGGATTTAATAAAGTTTTTTGGTCTTCCGTCCGCCATAAAAGGCAGGGTTAGCGTTGACCGTGTTTTGAAGTCATTGGCGCATGACAAAAAATTCATTCACGGAGTAACCAGATTTGTTTTACCTTTGAGAATAGGCAAGGTTTTCATAAGAGAGCAAATACCTGAATCCATGATACGCGAAGAGTTGAATAAGATAATTACTCGCGTCATTCCCGCCAATGTTGGATAAAAAAAGAATATCCTGCTTAAAGAATCTCGAACGTCTTATCCATTATAATTTCAGAGATAAAAAATTACTGAATCAAGCGCTGGCGCACCGTTCTTATGCCTATGAACACCCAAGAGAAAAAATTCTAGATAACGAGCGTTTGGAGTTTTTGGGAGATGCCATACTCGGGTTGGTTGTCGGCGATTATATCTATAGGCGTTTTCCCGATCATCAGGAAGGCAAGATGACGCAGATGAGATCTGCGTTAGTCAGCAGAAGCGCTCTGGAAAATTTGGCTGAAAGAATTAAATTGGGCGAGCTGATACTTTTTGGCAGGGGTGAAACTGCGAGCGGCGGCGCTGAGCAACCAAGAAATCTAAGCGGAGCCTATGAAGCCATTATAGGAGCGGTCTATGTGGACGGAGGCTTTAAGAGAGCGGCGAGATTTATCGAGTCGCAGTTTGACGTTGAATTCAAGAAGATATCGGAGAATGGCGCGAGAAGAGACTATAAATCCATATTGCAAGAATATACCCTTAGAAGGTATAAAAACCTGCCGCGCTATACCGTTATGTTGGAAGAAGGGCCGGCCCATAAAAAACATTTCGAGATTGCGGTTTCTGTTGGGGGAGAGGCGCGGGCTGTAGGGGCGGGTAAGAATAAAAAAAGCGCGCAGCAAGACGCCGCTTATAAGGCGCTTTTGAATATGGGCCTGCTTGACAAATCCGATAAAGAGAAGTAAAATCTATGAGATTACAATAAAAGAAAGGTTTTCTTCGTGACCATAAGAGAATTCGAATCTAAAGACCAACGGCAGATTAAAGAGTTAATAACGGATATTTTATCTAAGGAGTTTTTTATAGATCAGCAAGCCTATCCGTATTACGATTTGGATTCAATAGAGCGGGTATACGGCGGAGAGAGGGAATCGTTTTTTGTCTGCGAAGAGAATGGCCGGATATCGGGGACCATTGCGGTCAAGGAAGAGTCAAAGAAGACGGCGATCTTAAGACGGTTTTTCGTAATGACTGATTGCAGGGGCAGAGGTTACGGTCGTCTTTTAATCGATAGCGCTCTTGAATTTTGCAAGCAAAAGAATTATTCCGAGGTGATTTTTCATGTTTCTAACGCTATGAAGTCCGCGACAGAACTTTGCGTTAAGAAAGGTTTCCATGAAAAGCAAAGACTGGATTTAGGCGGAGTTAAGATAATCAAGTTTTCTTTAACTCTTTGAGATCGAGAGGCAGGCTTAATTTGTTTCGTATAAATCCTGATGGTAAAGAAAAAAATTTAAGGGCGCTCTCAGAAAAAGATATACAAAGACAGCTTTATGGTGAATACCTTAGAAAGGCGGAAGACAGGGTTGAGGTTATGGATTCCGCTGTTTTTACTGGAGAGAAAGAAGGGCGGATCATAGAAGATAAATTTGACGCAAGGATAAAAAAAGAGGTCAGCGCTGAGATACAAAGCTTAAATAGCGAGTTTAAGCGCTTAAAAGATGAAGTAAACAGGCTTAGGAAGGATAAGGAGTCGCTTGAACGGTCAGCCGTAGGGTTTAAACCGCCATTTGTGAAAATCGGTCATCTTGTTATGGTTGGTTCCGCCGTTATATTTTTGGCGATCGGATCTGTTTCTTTTTTTTCGCTCAAGTTTATAGTATCGAGTTTAAAGGAAAAAAAACTCTCTGTTGCCGCAATGGAAAGAAAGACGGACACCGTCCCTAAAAAAAATTACACCATTCAAGCCTATACCTCCTCAAGGAAAGAAGATGCCGAGAAGGCGATGCGCCTTTTATCCTCAAAAAATTTTGCGACTAATCTGAAAGAAACTAAATTTGTTTCAGGAAAAGCCAAATTCGTTATTTATGTGGGCGAATTTTCGGGCAAGAAAGAAGCGGAAAAAACAATTAAAGAGTTAAAAGAAGATAAGCAATTCAAAGACTCTTTTTTGCGGTTGAAGCAGCCCTAATGAAGATTTAAGGTAAAGATCTCTCCGGAAATTTCATTTGATAGCTCTACTTTATCGGGATAAATTCTTAAGATTTTAGCGCCTTTTATGGATTCCCCTTCTCCGATTATCTTATTTTCAATTATAGCATTTGGCTCTCCTATGCCGCTTATTATCCCGTTAAGCGTTAGTTTAGGAAGAGAATTTTTTGGCTTAAATATGTTGTTTATGCGGTTTTTTGGGCAAATTTGTTCTTGCGCGCCAGTGGGCGGCGTATAACCTTCAGCCGAAACACCTAATTCATAATCAGTCGTGGTTTTAGGCGAAGCGGTTATGTTTCGGGTTTTTGTATCAGCCGAATCATTTATTTTAAGCGCAAACGGCAGCAAAATAGCGCCTGCCGCAAGGATTGCCGCGAAGACTAAAACCGGAATGTTGAATATAGGATTTGCCTTGCCGGATACACTGTCTTTATTTTTTTCATTTTTGATCTTGGATTCCTGAACCTGTCTTTTGGTTTTGGCGTAAAGAACCCGCCGATCTTCGGTAACCTTTTTCAATGCCTCTAAAATTATGCTCATATTTTTATGAATCCTTCAATTTCTTCCGCTGATCGCCTTACCATATCTGCCGATATGGCCCTCTTCTCCATCACGAAGCCCAGCAAAAGCGCTTTGTCGCATACCAGATTTATTAATCTTGGCACTCCTGCCGAATATTCATAAATTTCGCTTATCGCCTCGTAATCAAATTTGACGCTGCCGTCCGAACCCGCTATTTGCAAACGATGGCATATGTAGTCATTTAGTTCCGTTTTGTCCAAAGGAAGTATATGATACCTGACGGCTATTCTTTGCCTTAGCTGTTCGAGTCCGGGTGAATTTAATTTAGCTTTTAATTCAGGCTGCCCCACTAATATTATCTGGATTAATTTTTCTTTTTCGGTTTCCAAATTTGAGAGTAACCTTATTTGCTCAAGCTGGGCCGCTTTCAGATTTTGAGCTTCATCTATGATGAGCACGACGTTATGGTTAAGTTTGAGTTGTTCAATCAAGAATTTGTTAAGTTCGGAGAGTATATTTATCTTGGTCTTAGGTTTAATTGAGATGCCGAAATCATCTGTTATCGCCAGCAGAAGTTGGATTTCGGGGAGGTTTGAGTTAAGGATAAAGGCTGTTTTGGCTTCTTTGTCCAATTGGCCGAGAAGAGCCCTGCAAAGAGTGGTTTTGCCCGTTCCTATCTCTCCTGTTATCTCAAGAAATCCTTTTTTTTCCTTAATTCCGTAAATTAGGTGATCGAATGCTTCCTGATGTTTTTTGCTAAAGAAGAGAAAATTTGGGTCGGCGGTAACGTTAAAGGGTTTTTCCCTTAGGTTAAAAAAATTTCTATACACGGAATAAACCTCCAGAAGAGAGCAACTCTAAGGTAATTCTAACACTCGTGAAGAGGTTTTGTCAAAAAAATTGTTTTGTAAAGCTGTGTTTGCGCGGTATAATTTAATTCGTCCGCCTAAGGCGGACTCATTAAAGGAGGGCGCTAATATGGAGTGGAGCGGAATCGATGCCAGAAAAAGTGTTAGGGTTTCTTTTGAATGCGTTGTAAAAGTTAAAAAGAGAGGGCCGAAGCTTGTCCTGGAATCAATGACCGAAAACATATCTATGGGCGGCATTTGCGTTATTCTGGAAAAACCGCTGTTAAAAGGCGCTTACGTTGTGTTGGAGATTCACCTTCCGGACGATTTGCCTTTTGTTGAGTGCGAGGGAAGAGTGGCATGGTCAGTGAAGCGGGATGAATACAGCAGAAAGAAACTCTTTCAGTTTAACACGGGGATTGAATTCATTGAGATTTCGGATCAGGACAGAACCAGGGTGAGGCATATTATCGATGAGATGCTTGAATATTGATTGGATTAATCGGCGCTGCTGCATTGTAACATAAATTTTATACTGTTCGAGCGAGGCCATTGGCCGAGTCGAGAACTATGGATACGGGCAGCAACAGAACTTCTCGACTCATCCGCCTCAGGCGGATTCGCTCGAAGAATAAGCGCTTGCTGTCTCCAAGGACTGCCATGAATTAATGTTACAGAGACACGGAAAATAAAGTAATTGACTTTTCTTTTTAGTAATCGGATAATGAGAGACAGGACTCGAGCATACCTAAGAAAATAACGGCAAAATAGGAGGAATAAACGGCATGAGCGAAAAGAGAAAGTTTATGCGGTTTGAGGCATCCTTAGAAATTGAATATATGGTTCCCGGGAATGGCGCTCCGATAGAAGGTATTTCAATAACGAAAAATTTAAGCCGCGAAGGCATGCAAACGTCGTTAAGCAGTAAAATTGTTCCCGGAACGGAGATAGAAATCAAGCTTGAAATTCCAGGCGATATTGTTCCTGTTTACGCTAAAGGCGATTTAGTTTGGATTGATAAAGCGGAAGAAAAAAGCGAAGCTTTAGGTGGAATTAAACTGACCCAGATATCTCCTTTTGATAGAAATCGCGTTCTCGATTATGTGTATAAAGACTGGGTTGAGCGTCAGATGGAGGAGAACGCTAAGCCGGAGACTCAAATTTAGCTATGACACGTTCAAGGGGCGACAGAAGGAAACATCCTCGCGTTGAGAGCAAGATTCCGCTTAAGGTAAAAGAGGAAAATTTTGACGTAACGACCGTTACGAAAAATATCAGTTGTAACGGCGTCTTATGCCAAATTGAAGGCTATTTTCCTTTATTATCCAAGGTAAAGGTTATTTTACTGCTGCCTTCTTGCGGGAAAATAAAGGTTACGCCGGTGAATGTTGAAGGTATTGTTGTCAGGTCCGAGCCGGTTAAATCATCCGGCAAATCTGATTTTCGCGATGTTGCTATTTTTTTTAATAAAATTAATAAGAAAGATATGCTTAAGATATCCTCTTATATTAATTCCGTTCTTGCTAAAAAGATACCATATTGAGTTAGTCATATCGTGTTATATTATATTTTACGTCTTTTGGCCCTGTTTATATGTAAAGTTATGTTTCGATTAAAGGTCGAAGGACTTCAAAATTTCCCCGCCGCCGGAAAAATTATAATTGCCGCGAATCACTCCAGTTATCTGGATTCTATGGCGATAATATCTGCCATACCAAGAAGAATAAAATGGCTTATTCAAAAAGGCATTTATGACCTCTGGTGGCTAAAATGGTTTTTTTTCCTAACTGGAATGATTCCAGAGAATGGGGCGGTTGGAAAATCTTTGCTGTTTCTTGAAGAAGGCCGGACGATAGGAATGTTTCCCGAGGGGACCAGAAGCCAAGATGGCAAACTTCATTACGGAAGAAAAGGGGCGGCGATATTGGCGCTTAAGACAGGAGCCATTGTGGTTCCTTGCGCCGTCCGCGGCGCTTTTGAAGCGTATCCGCGCAATGCCCTCTTTCCGAAACCCTATCCCGTTAAAGTTCTCGTAGGCGAACCCATAGTATTCAGAAAAGTGGATAATCCTGAGGAAACAGAGATAAATTCCGCTTTGGATAAAATAATGTCATCGATTAAATCTTTGATGGAAATCAAATGAGATTACCAATCAAATCGATAAAGCCCACCAAGATAATCTGCGTTGGTTCCAATTATCGCGAGCATGCCGAAGAATTAGGGTTTAAGACGCCACGGTCACCCCTCATATTCCTGAAGCCTGCGTCCGCGATAATATATAATTCTCAGAATATTGTTTATCCGCCAAAAGTAAAAAGGCTTGATTATGAGGCTGAGCTTGCTGTTATTATCAAAAAGAAAGGAAAGAATGTCAAGAAACAAGACGCTTTTAAGTATATTCTTGGATACACTTGCTTAAATGACGTTACCGCCCGTGATTTACAGCAAAGCGACGGACAATGGACGCGCGCGAAGTCATTCGATACCTTTTGTCCGATTGGCCCGGCAATCGAGACCGATCTGGATTTATCGGGTTTGAGGGTGGAGTCTTATCTTAACGGAGTTTTAAGACAATCTTCAGATATTTCGAGTATGATATTTCCAATCGCTGAACTTGTAAGTTTTATTTCCGGCATAATGACTTTATTTCCCGGAGATATTATTTCAACGGGCACTCCTGTCGGCGTTGGTTCGATGAGGCAGGGAGACACAATCGAGATAAAGATAGATAAAATAGGCGTGTTAAGGAATAAAGTCGTTGGCGGTAAGCGGCCTTGATGAGACGAGAGGAACGCTGTTTTATCCCGTTAGAAATGAATTTCTAACGGGATTTTATTCTATGATTATCTATCTTGCCCGCGCTCCATTATTCGAGTAGGGGCGAACGGCCGTTCGCCCCTACTAATGCCAGACGAAGCTGAAGGTTGACAATGTGGATAAGATAAGGTATACTTTTTATAGAAAAAAGATTTCTGCCCTATGCGTGGTAAAGTTTAGTGCGCTGATCATCAAAGTGACATAGGGATTTGGAGTTTGGATGATACTTGTATCATCCAACAGGGTCCCAAATGTAAAAAGGGATCAAGTGGACAAACAGTCCACGATAGGGTGGAAAAAAAATTCATGGCCTACGCGTATTTTCAGGCCATTTTTTATTTTACGGCAAAGGAAAGCATAAAATACTTTCCTAATCCTAAGGGATTTGATATGAAGATTACAAAGGAGAAGGTGTATTTTCACGCCCCGTATAGAATTCTTTTGAAAAGATTGAATGATATTTCCGGGATGCGCGTAAATTGCGAGATATATGTTGATGGCGAGGCGCTCGACTCCCATAAAGACGATGAGACGGATAAAGTTAATCTCGTTTTTGAAAAATTCGGAATTTCCAAGATAGTTCACGGCCCATTTCTGGATTTAAATCCCGGCAGCAAGGACTCAAGGATAAGGCAGGTAAGCCGCCAACGTTTTATATCAGCTCTTGAATTTTGTGAAAAGTTGAAGGTAAGCCACATTGTTTTACACAGCGGATTCAACCCCATCTTTTATAAAGACGCCTCCGCGATTTTCCTTGATTTAAGCTTTTCTTTCTGGAGAGAGATTTTGCGGATAGCCATTGAAAAGAAGATTGTTATAGCCATTGAGAATTCAATAGATCCGACTCCCGAAATAATAGTCGGTTTGCTTAAAGAATTTAATTCGCCGAATCTTGAGGCATGTTTTGACGCCGGACACTATAACGCTTTCGGAGCAAAATCCATTCTGGAGTCGCTGGAAGAGTATCCTCCGAGATCGATAGGAGAACTTCACCTTTCCGACAACAAAGGTTATTTTGACGACCATCTGGCTTTGGGCGAGGGTAACATAGACTACGCGGAGATTTTTAAGAAGATAAAAGAGATGTCTCGCGAGCCTATCCTGACTTCCGAGCCTCATTGTTTTGAGGATATCGAGAAAAATCTGAAGTATTTGACGACATTGAGTTTTTAATCTAATGCAAACGCATTAATTATCTCGACTATAGGCAATCTCATAAGTTTCTATGAAATCAAATACATGCTGTCATTCTCCGCGAATGCGGGGAATCCAGTCACGCTATAAAAATATGTTACTTGGTGTCTGGATTGCCCGGTTGATCCCCCGATCGAGTCGGGGGAGGGCAATGACACTTTACTTAATGCGTTCGTATTAAATGGCAAAAGATATTATCATAGAGGTATATAACCGGCTTCATAAGAGATTCGGCCCGATGAATTGGTGGCCCGCTGAATCCGATTTTGAAGTAATGGTGGGCGCCATATTGACGCAGAATACGGCTTGGACTAATGTCGAAAAGGCCATATCGAATTTAAAGAAGAAGAAAATGCTTACGCCCGCGCGTTTAAAGAAAATAAGCGTTTTAGGGCTCGCTAATATTATAAGGCCGGCCGGTTATTTCAATATAAAGGCAAAACGATTAAAGAGCGGGGTTGCTTTTCTCTTTGAGGAATACAAGGGGCAGTTGAGTCTGGCGCGCGGGGAAGAAACAGAGATTACCAGAGCCAAGCTGCTTAATGTTTATGGAATAGGCCCTGAAACTTGCGACAGTATCCTGCTTTACGCTCTTAATAAGCCCGTATTCGTTGTGGACGCTTATACCAAAAGGATATTTTCAAGAATTGGTCTCGCGGATGAGAATAGTTCGTATGAGAATCTGCAGTCTCTTTTTATGAGAAATCTTCCGCGCCGCGCCAAGCTTTATAACGAGTATCACGCATTGATTGTCCAGCTTGGGAAAGAGATATGTTCAAATAAGCCTAAGTGTGATTTGTGCCCGCTAAGTTCATTATGCGAAAGAAGAGGCTTTCCCGCTTCTTAAACGACGTATTTGAGTTTGAATTTTGATTTTCCATATTGAACGCCCGTCCGCAAAAATTCTTGCTTGTTTCTTTCCCGAGCAATATAATACGAGGTATGCAATGCAGGGCGCGCTCCCTCTGTCTGAGGCGGATCCGCCTCTGGCGGAAAGGAGAAAAATAAATATGGCAAAAGGTAAAACCATTCAGAAGGCGGAGCGAGAGTCTCTCAATATCAAAGATAAATTGTTGGAAGCCTTGAAAGCGTCAGCGCCGGAAGTATTTGCCGAGGGCAAGGTTAACTGGGATAAAGTCAGGCTTGCCTTGGGAGAGCGCCTTGACGCTTCATCGGAAAAGTTTAATTTTACGTGGGCAGGCAAAGCCGGAGCTGTCACTAATGTCTTGATCCCCAGCAAGGCTACCTTACGGCCTGCCGAAAAAGAAAGCGTCAAGTTTGACACGAGCGAAAACCTTTTCATCGAGGGGGATAATCTGGAAGTCCTTAAGCTCCTGCAAAAGTCATATTTTGAACAAGGAAAGATGATATACATTGATCCGCCGTATAACACCGGCAATGATTTTGTCTATAAAGACGATTTTCGCCAGCCGTTAAAGAATTATCTTGAACAGTCCGGGCAAGTGGACAATGAAGGTAATCGCCTTTCCACAAATACACAGGCCAGCGGTAGATTTCATAGCGATTGGCTTACGATGATGTATCCCCGGCTTAAACTGGCGTGGAATTTGTTAAGACACGATGGCGTTATTTTTATATCTATCGACGATAATGAAGTGCACCATTTACGGATGATGATGGATGAGATTTTTGGGGAGGAGAATTTCGTTGGTACTTTGTCGGTCGAGAACAACCCAAAGGGCAGAAAAAATTCCGAGTTCATTTCTGTAAGCTCTGAATATCTCATAATATTTGCAAAAGACAAACAAAAGTCACATTTTATCGAAAACGTACCGAAAAAAGCAAGCGATATGACAGAAGATGAGAGCAGTAACTTTGTTCACAATAGCGGGAAACGTGTTTTAGTTGGAGAAAACAGTTTTAATAAACCAGTTGCGAATCCTAACTCAGATAAAAATTATTCTGTATACTATCGTCAAGTTGACAAATCACTACTCTTAATAAAAGAAAAATTTACACTTGTTAACCAAAGGCTACTATCGGAAGGATATGTTAAATACTATTCGTATAATGCCGGTCATTTAGTGGAAAACACATACACCGAAAATAAATTTCGAGAACTGTTTGAAGAAGGAGCACTAGAATTTTCTCAAGATAAAATATATGAAAAGAATTTTAGCGACACTATTCGCATTAAGAGTCAATTGGTGAATCGTGAATACGAAGCAATAGTCGGAGGCAAAAAACAAAGCTACAGCATGGAGTTGACAACAACAGGTGCAGGGACATATTTAAAAAACTTGTTTCAGATGAATGAGTTGCCTTTTCCTGCGCCCAAAAATGTAGGCTATCTAAAACTACTTATTTCTTTGTTTGAAAGTGAGCCATTTACTGTTCTTGACTTTTTTTCTGGTTCTTCTACCACTGCCCACGCTGTCTTAGCGCAGAATCAGGAAGACGGCGGGAATCGAAAATTTATTATGGTTCAAATTCCAGAGCCGACCGATCCCAAAAGCGAAGCCTATAAAGCCGGATATAAGACAATCGCCGATATTGCTAAAGAGCGCATTCGTAGAGTCCTCAAAGGTTACGGCGGACATAAGGCGATTGATGACGGCTTTAAGGTATTTAAGCTTGGCAAGTCCAATTACTACGATAATCTTTTTGAATATGATCCTGATAAACCGGCTGAAGAAAATGACAAGGCATTTAAGGATTATTTGAACAAAGCCCAAAAGGAGCTTTTCCCTGCCAAGGTAAATGAGCTGGATATTATTTATGAGAACATCATTAAAGAGGGCCTGAGCCTTAACGCCAAGATCGAAGAAGTTAAGATCGGCAAAAGCGCGGCATACAAAGTCAGCGATACGGAACGGGAGCTTCATATCTCATTAGATGAAAAATTAAGCGCCAGCGCAATCGAAGCGCTTACGGACAAAGAGTATAAAGAAAAAATCTTTATTTGCTTCGACGGGGCTTTGGGTGATAGCGATAAGGCAAACCTTAGCCTTAATCTTAAGTTGAAAACGATATGAAAGATATTAAAAAACATCAAAAAGAAAACAAGACGGATGATCGGCTGCGTTTTGGCAGGGAAAAAGATGGAGTGATTTTTCCTGTTGCTTCTGTAACGACAGCAATGCCTTCAAGTTACGTTTCTTTGCTTTCGAGCCTGAAAGAACGCATAAGGCGTGAACGCTCACGCATAGTGTTTGCCGGGAATACAGCTATGGTTCTTCTTTATTGGGATATTGGCAGTAATATTTTGATTAAACAAAAAGAAGAAGGTTGGGGCGCGAAAGTAATAGACCGTCTTTCCGCTGACTTAGGCAAGGAATTTCCTGAAATGAAGGGGTTTTCTCCCAGAAACCTGAAATATATGCGCGCATTTGCGTTGGCATGGCCGGATAGGGTAATTGTGCAACAGGTGGTTGCACAATTACCGTGGAAAAGCAATATTGCTCTTTTGGATAAACTTGATTCTATTGAAGAGAGGCTGTGGTATGCGAATAAAACTCTGCAACACGGCTGGAGCCACAATATTCTTACAATACAGATAGGCGCGCGCCTTCATCAACGCGCAGGTAAAGCAGTCAATAATTTTACTTTAGCTCTTCCACCGTCTGATTCGGATATGGCGAAACAAATATTCAAAGATCCCTATCTGTTTGATTTTTTGGGTACTGCCGATACTCGCCGTGAAAAGGAAGTTGAGCAGGCTTTGGTTGGCCATATACAGCATTTTCTGCTGGAACTTGGGCAGGGTTTTGCCTTTGTTGGGCGGCAGGTGCATCTTGAGCTTGGGGACAGCGATTTTTATATTGATCTTTTGTTTTATCATCTTAAACTTCGCTGTTATGTGGTTATTGAACTTAAAGCAGGCAAACTGGATCCCGGCCATGTGAGCCAGTTGAATATGTATCTCAATGTTGTGGATGACATCTTGCGGCATCCTGATGATAAGCCTACTATTGGCCTGCTTTTAGTGCGGCAAAAGGATAAGTTGATAGCAGAATATGCCTTAAGAGGATATATCAAGCCTATTGGTATAGCGCAATGGCAGACACAGATAACCCGCGCTTTGCCGAAAGAACTTAAAACCAGCCTGCCGACGGTAGAAGAGATTGAAAAAGAGCTGAGGGATAGATAGTTATAAATGAAATTAAAATTTGACGCTAATCAGCAATTCCAGATAGACGCCATAAACGCCGTCCTTGATATTTTTGAAGGGCAGAGTAAAAATGGCTATTTCCATATTGCCTCAAATCATGATCTGTTAGGAATTTATCCTAATCAGCTGGCGCTTGATGAAGAAACAATCCAGCAGAATATCCGCAAGGTGCAGAAACGAAATGGGATAAAAAACGGGATTGTTCCGCCTTTAGCTGTCAATGACGAAGCAATCTCTGGGATGGATTTTTCAATTGAAATGGAGACTGGCACCGGTAAGACCTATGTTTATCTGCGCACAATATTAGAATTGAATCGTAACCCAACTTCGACAACGATATTTCACAACTTGTTGCAATGCAAAGAGTTAACTTTTTGGCACCTCATTTTTCATCACTACATCTTTGAGTCCAATTTAACTTTCCATCGGCCCAATGGGTCATGTTTGATCTTTAACGCAT
>JAZDOX010000057.1:0-4643 GCA_043798215.1 Candidatus Omnitrophota bacterium
TATGAAAGCGCGTCAATATAAGGTTGAACCGTTGTACGGTATTTTTTAGCTCTTTATCGGTTTTATTATTTTTATTGACACTGGTTACCATATAAGGGACAGGGCCCTCGGCTTCGCCGAGAGGCGAGCTTGCCCCTGTCCGTTGCTTGTAATTATCAAAAGGTAATAGGTCGCCCCCGCCTACATCGGCAAAATCGAGCGGTGCGGCGAAGATGAAAAATGACATTTTAAGCGAGACTTAAATTTCAAGGTGAATCGTTTTGCCCGCAATTTAGACAGTAATGATTCGAATTTAATTTGATTACTATGAAAATACTCGCGATAGACACCTCAACTAAATTTTTATCATTGGCTTTGGCCGAAGACGATAAGATAATCTCTGTTTTTCATCGCGATATGGAGCGAGAGCGTTGCTCAAGGCTTATTCCCGAGATAGATAAGATTTTGCGGAAAGCAAAACTTAAATTGAAAGACATTGGCTGTATTATCTTCTCGAAAGGTCCGGGTTCTTTCACGGGATTGCGCATAGGCGCCGCGACGGTTAAGGGTTTGACTTTCGGCTCGAAGATAAAGATAGTCGGCGTCCCCTCATTGGATATTTTAGCGTTCAATATCAGGCGGGAGGTAAGCTTTATCGTTCCAATAATTGATGCCCGGCGCGGGAATGTCTATGCCTCGATCTATTCTTTCCAAAAAGAAAAACTAAAGAGGCATATGAGATATTCGGTTTTGCCCGTGGGCGAATTACTGAAAGACATTAAAGGCGATAGTGTATTTTTGGGAGACGGTTTGATTCCATACGGGAAAACGATAGAGAGTGATTTCAAATACAAGGCGTATTTTGCCGGCGAGAAAGATTGGTATCCAAAGGCGTCTGCAGCCGTTACGCTTGGCTTGGCGCTTATCAAAAAGAAAAAATTCGAGGATCCTGATAAATTCGTTCCGATGTATTTATATCCCAAAGATATCCAGTGCAGGAGACGGATCGTATGAGCCGCCCTACCTGGGCAGAGATAGATTTGGATGCTATCGCGGACAATTACCGCTCCATAAAAGAGCGCGTCGGCGAAGGCGCAGGCGTATTGGCGGTTGTTAAGGCTAATGCTTATGGATTTGGAATAATAGAAGTGGCGCGCAGCCTGCTTAGCGAAGGAGTTCCATATCTGGGCGTTGCTTGTGTTGATGAAGCCGTTATCTTAAGAGAGGCCGGGGTAAAGTCGCCGATTCTGATCTTAAGTTCGATATTGCCGGAAGAGATAAAAGAAGCAGTGAGGCACAATCTGACCTTGACGCTTTGTGAAAAAGGCCTTTCTTTATGCGTAGACAAAGCCGCCCGCGCGTTAAATAAGCGGGTTTTAGCTCATCTTAAGGTTGATACCGGAATGGGCAGGCTTGGAATATGGCATGATAAGGCCGAGAGTCTGATAGAATATGTGTCGGACTTAAAGAATGTAAGTCTCGAAGGAATATTTACCCATTTTTCGAGCGCCGACGAAGAGTGCGCCCAGTATACTTTCCGGCAGATAAGCGATTTCAAACAGTTGCTTGAGGACGTCAGGCTAAAGGGCATCGAAGTTCGCTACGTTCATGCGGCGAATTCCGCCGGAACGATTTTATATAAAGATTCCCATTTTAATATGGTGAGGCCCGGCCTAATGCTTTACGGCCTGTATCCTAACGATACGACAGCCAAGGCGATAAAGCTTAAACCGGCAATGTCGCTTAAGACGCGGATAATTTTCTTAAAACAGACTCCCGCGGGAAGAAACATAAGTTATGGTAGAAGCTATACTACCGAAAGAGAGACGTTGATAGCAACGCTTCCAATAGGTTACGCCGACGGCCTAAACCGCCATCTCTCCAATAGGGGCTGGGTGATAATAAGAGGAAAACGCTGCCCGATTGTAGGAAGAATATGTATGGATCATACTATGATTGATGTGGGCCATTTGGATAAAGTTAGCGTTGGAGATGAAGCGGTCTTGATCGGCAGTCAGGCGGATGAAAGGATAACCGTTGAGGAAATTGCCCATCTTTTGAACACAATTCCCTATGAAGTAGTTTGCTGGATCTCAAGCAGAGTTCCGAGGGTCTATAAACAAAATGCGGGGTTTTAGCTTCGGCATTATTGTTCGAGCGAAGAGGCGCTTTTATCTTCTCGACGCTGCTCGAAGAATAAAAGCGCGGATGAGTCGAGAACCGTAACATCGGTAGAAAATCTTGTGGAAACTTCACCCGGAAAAGCGCGCCCGTTTATATTTGACTTATCTTTTCAATATGATATAATTTGAGAGTGTTGCAAAATCCTCGTTATGTCATTGCGAGCGACCCCTTCGACTTCGCTCAGGGCAGGCTCAGGGAGCGTGGCAATCTCCGCATCTTTAGATTGCCTGCCTGCCGGCAAGGCAGGCTTCGTCGAGACTTCGTCTCTCCTCGCAATGACGGACAATGCGTCTTGTTATTTTTAGTACTTTAGATAGTAACCATCTAACGGGGTTTACTTAGGGTAAAGATAGGCGCGTTCAGACTGTGTCGCAATCTCTTTTCCTTGCTAAATGCGTCAACAGATTGTAGTTGCTCGATTTATCGAGCAACTATATATCTGCCCAATATCATGCCTGAGGCAGACCCGCCTCCGGCGGGAATTGGGCAACTACATTTTGAAACCGGAGATATATTTATGTTAAGAAGCGAGAGAGTCAAGAAGGGTCTGGAGAGGATGCCTAACAGGGCGCTTATTTACGCTACCGGCGTTTCCAAGTCGGAATTCGGGAAACCGTTTATAGGTATCGCTTCCAGTTTTACGGATCTTATTCCGGGACATACGCATATGCGCGTTTTAGAGAGAAGCATAGAGCACGGGATATATTCCGGAGGCGGGGCGGCTTTTCTCTTTGGCATACCCGGCATATGCGACGGAATCGCAATGGGCCATCTTGGCATGCGATGTTCGCTTCCCTCGCGCGAATTGATAGCAGATATGGTTGAGATGGTCGTAACGGCTCATGCCCTCGACGGACTTATCCTGCTTACTAACTGCGACAAGATAACCCCGGGAATGATTATGGCGATGTGCAGGCTTAATATCCCGGGAATTGTGGTTACGGCCGGGCCTATGATCTCCGGACGTTCTAAGATGCGCAGACTGTCTTTGGTAAAGGATACCTTTGAGGCGGTTGGAAGATATAGAGCCGGTGAACTCACCAAGGAAGAACTTGAGGAGTTGGAGTGCAGCGCTTGCCCCGGGCCGGGTTCGTGCCAGGGGCTTTACACGGCTAATACGATGAGCTGTATCTCTGAGGCTTTGGGCATATCTATGACCGGCGGCGCCACCGCTTTAGCGGTCTCGGCGAAGCGCCAGAGAATAGCTTTTGAGAGCGGCGAGCGTATAGTCGAGTTGGTTAGAAAAGATATAACGCCAAACAAGATATTAAATAAGAAGGCTTTTGAGAATGCCATCCGCGTGGATATGGCTTTGGGCGGTTCGACAAATACCGTTCTCCATCTGACCGCTATTGCCAATGAGGTTGGCATAAAACTGCCTCTTGAATTATTCGACAAGATAAGCAAGGATACGCCTCATATCTCGGATATTTTGCCGGCAGGAAAATATTTTATGGAGGATTTGGAATTTGCAGGGGGGATTCCGGCGGTTTTAAAAAGATTGAAGCCCAAGTTAAATAATCTTTCCACCCTTACCGGAAAGACTATTTATGAAATCGCCGATGCCGCAAGAATTGACGATGAAGATGTTATAAGGCCGCTCGATAACCCTTATCATAAAGAGGGCGGCATAGCGGTGTTAAGAGGCAATATTTGTCCCGATGGAGCGGTCGTTAAGCAGACCGCTGTCCAGGACGTAATGAAGCATTTTGTTGGAGTTGCCAAGACCTTTGATTCCGAAGAGGAAGCTATGAAGGCCATTATGTCCGGCAAGATAAAGAAGGGTGATTGCGTTGTTATCCGCTACGAAGGGCCGAAGGGTGGTCCCGGGATGCGGGAGATGCTTTCTCCGACTGCCGCGATTGTCGGAATGGGCCTGGCGGATAAGGTGGCTTTGATAACCGACGGCAGGTTTTCAGGAGGGACGCAGGGGCCTTGTATTGGGCATATATCTCCAGAAGCGGCTGTAGGGGGCCCTATTGCCGCCATCAGGAATGGAGATTTGATAGAGATTGATATTACTAATAGAAAATTGGAGTTGAAGGTCTCGAAAGCGGAAATAGATAAAAGACTAAGAAAATTGAAGCCGCCTAAACCTAACGTTTCGTCAGGTTATTTGGCGCGTTACGCCAAACTTGTAACATCGGCGAGCGCCGGTGCGGTGATGAAGGGATAGGGGTTAAGTAGCGATAAACGTAATCTTTCAATAAAGAGGATGCTGAGACTCGAATGTTTTTTAATGGCCGCAAGAGAATGTTGTTAAAGGAATTAAAGAGAATGAAAGAAGAGATAGTGCACTGTAACATTAATTTATGGCAGTTTCTGAAGACAAGCAAACACTTATTCTTCGAGCGAATCCGCCTGAGGCGGATGAGTCGAGAAGTTCTGCTTTAGTCCCTGTCTGCGTGCCACGCACAGGCAGGCATATCCATAGTTCTCGACTCGGCCAATGGCCTCGCTCGAACAGTATAAAATTTATG
>JAZDOX010000089.1:0-3082 GCA_043798215.1 Candidatus Omnitrophota bacterium
TACGTTCATCCTTTTGGCAAGCTCGGACTGATTTAGTTTCTTCTCCTCCCTCATTTCGGCGATCTTTTGGGCAAGGGCAACCTTCACCAGCTCTTTCTCATAAAGTTTCCTGAACTTTTCATCTTTCAGCTCTTCCCTCAAGTGGATTTTAACATTCTCTAGGATAATTTTTTTCATATGTCCTCCCTTATCTCTGCTTTTTCTAATTTTTGATATACTTCGACTGTTACTTTTCTTCTTTGGCATATCGCCAGGTCTCCCTTCGGTATCTTATCTGTCTTTTTCTTGATCGCATGAAGAAAGATTATTTTATCTTTCAAGAAAAAGAAATAAAATATCCGGTTGCTCTTAGGGCGCAATTCATAAATACCATTTCCCAGATAATCCGCCATCGGACGCCTAAGATTAGGCCCTTCATGCGATAGCGCTGTGAGATGCGCAAAATATTTAGTCCGCTCATTTCTTGGTAAGCTGATAACAAACTCTTTAACCGGATTCCTTTTCCTATGATCCAGGAAATAATATACTTCGTATGCCATCTACGCCTCCTTAAGTATACAAGTTATAACTTGTATTGTCAATACGTCTTTTTACCGCCCCTACTGTAATAGACGTAAAAAGGAGGCAAAATTCTTTCAAAAAAATAACTGGTGACAAACCGGCACCAGTTAACTCAAGGCCACAATTTGTGACTTCAAGTTAAATCTTTCAGTATCTCCTTTGCCTCATCCGCATCCTCCTCGGCAACCTGTATCGCCGGAACTCCGTCTATGGCGCCGAGGCCGATCAAGCTCTGCACATCCTCGCCTTTGACATAATACTCTATCCCTGCGCTATCAAGCAGCGATTTCGCCGTCGCTATCGAGGCACGGTCTCCGGTTTCAAGTATGGTTACAAACTTTGACTTTGCCATTAGATCCCTACTCCCCAATATCCTCATCCCAAAGCCGAGGATTCTTCTCTATGAATTCACGCATCAGATCTTTGCATTCTTTCAGGTCAAGGTTGACCAGCTTTACCCCCTGCTTCCTGGAATGGCTCTCCGGGCCTTTAAAAGTCCTGTTTTCGCCGATGACCACACACGCCGGTTATGGCCCCTGCCGATTATCTTGCCGTCTTTAACCAGCACGGACCCGATAGGGATTCCGCCTTCCCGTAGGCCCTTTTTCGCCTCATTAATAGCCGCCTGCATAAACTTATCCATATTTAATCCCCCTGGGGATGATCTCTTTAATATCGTGATAACTTCTGCGCTAAACTGTTCAATTCGGAATTCGCAAGCGCCTGCACCTTCTTCCGTACCACTCGGGAATAATACTCCCTCTCTGTTTTGCTCATTTTCTCGTTTCGCAGTTTCTTCATGAACAATTCTTTTTGCTTAGGAGGGAACATCTGCGATAATGCATATTCAAGGTCAAATTGATTTTTGACTGAAACAACATCATTAAGCCGCGAATGTGATTGATTAAAATAATTATTAAATACTGTTTTAACCCTTTCCGTAGACATGTTTTTGTTGTTTAACATAAATTTTTGATCATTTTTGAATGTAAAAAGAAAATTATTGAATTCATTCTTCCTTTGGTCATTAAGAGATTTATAATATTTGTTTGCCCAGGAAAACTTTAGATTTAATACTTTATAGAGGGCCAACGACATGTCCATAAGAGAGTCAAAATTAGCCTTGTCGTGATTTTGCGGTAAATAACTCATTACTTTATTGTAATCGAACAAGTTGTTCTCCGCGCAATTTGCTAAAACAACTGGGAAACCTTCCCAAAAGCGTAATTCGTTGCTCTTGGCAACTTCGGCCAATGTAGCGTTCGCATCCTGTAGATTCGAATTATTCAATAGCTGAAACCCAAGTTTACTTAAATCATTTACGAGATTATTATTTTCCACCGATCAAACCCTCCTTGCCGGCTATTTCTAGAAAACGATCTAAATTGCTAACGATCCTTTCTTCCGAGGTGTCGTAAGACGCTGTTTCACGAAACTGCGTTTTTAGTCGTTCAATATCTATCTCACTGCCCTTGCTTTTCATAAGCGCCAGGCAATCGTCGAAATCGACCCCTGTGCCCCTAAACAGCTTACTGATAATCAGATCGTAATGGTTAAGCGCACCCAGATATATATGTGCGAATTCCTTGATCATGTAATTATTGCCTGCGTTCAGCGGTGATTCAAGCAATTCGGTAGTATGCACTTTCTTGCCCCTAAAAATATCAAATACAAACTCGTCTGCTCTGCTCCAACCATTGCCGCTTACCGCCTTGTATCCGAGTTCTTTTAAGATATCGATAAGATATTCATATTCTGCTATTTCGGGCACGATCAAATCTATATCCTTAGTCGAAACCTTTACCCCCAGCAAAGTCATAGCCGTGCCTCCGCAGGCAATCAACCTTACTTTCTTTCTAAGGTAGTTGTCCCACCCGCCTATAACTTCCAGTAATCTGTCTCTGTCTATTCTATATTCCATAGTATTATTGTATTAATACATACAATATATTGTATTATATTATACATATCATTGTACTAATATATACAATATAATGCCTATTTTGTCAAGGGTAATATTTAGGGGGGGTCGAACCCCTTCTTCTTACAATAGACGCTAAAAGGAGGGGTTTTCTTTCAAAAAAATAAAGATATCACATTCCGTGATATCCGCTACGGCTCAAAATCACAATTTGTGACCTTGAACTGCCCCCTGCTTCCTTTCTTACTTCCTCTCCTTCTTCCCCTTCTCTTTCTCCTCCCTAGCCTTCTTGTCCTCCTCCGCCTGCTCGTCAACGAGGACCCTGAAGCGGGAATCCACGACGAATATCTTTGTCGCGGCGCAGCTGTCGATGTCGCACGACGGGAAAGAAAGGAGCATCCCGCCCGCGAAGCCCTTGAGGACCGGGTTGTTGTTCCTGGGGAGGGACGTGCAGTAGGACCGAAGCTGCATCCGGTGGTTGTCCGATATCTTGTCCGAGACCTTCATCTCGAGTATTACCGGCTTCCTGAAGCCGCCGATCCTGGTAATTATGAAATCCGGGCGGTCCACCCCGACGCTCTCGCCTTTATAGAATATCTC
>JAZDOX010000124.1:0-3696 GCA_043798215.1 Candidatus Omnitrophota bacterium
CTGTCGGCTCGCCTCTCGGCCCGCTTCGCCGATGGCAAATCGAGGCGAGCGAAGCCGAGGGCAGACAGGGACAGCAGCAGAACTTCTCGACTCATCCGCCTCAGGCGGATTCGCTCGAAGAATAAGTGTTTGCTGTCTCCATGGACTACCATGAATTAATGTTACAGAGCACTACTGCTTGTCTTCTTTTTTATTCAACGCCGAAACTTCTTTTATCTCGGTAAAACCCGCAAAAAACGCTAACATTCCGCCCAAGATAAGCGCCATAACCAGCATGGCCCTCACTATAACTAAAACATCATCAAACCAATTAAATAAAACGATTATCCCCGCGATTACAGCTATTATCCCGCCTATAACTGACAGATATTTCCCCATTGCCCCTCCCGCGATAAAAATTAAAAAGCCCTGTTAATTATAACAGCGGCGAAAACTTTGTCAAGAAACTTTGACGTGGAATTTCCCCAAAATTTCCTACCAATGTTGGGGTTCTCGACTCATCCGCGCTTTTATTCTTCGAGCAGCGTCGAGAAGATAAAAGCGCGTTTTCGCTCGAACAATATCTTCTCTCTGTCTCTTGTCTTGCTTCATACAATCCTAAATCTATCTAACCAATTTGAACTACAAACTACTGCGTAAAAATATACTTAATTTTTGGGGAGGGCGCTCATTTAAACCGCAAGTATCAGGAAATTTTATAACCTATCTTCCTCAAAAACTCCTTGCGCCATTGAATATCCGAATCCCTTTCCACGCCCTTTGGCTTCAGGCCGTCTATAACTCCCAATATTCCCCTTCCCTGACACGACTCGGCGATAATGACCTCCACGGCATTGGCGGTAGCGCAATATATAGAACAAACCTCAGGCACTTCTTTAAGAGCGCGCAAAACATTTATAGGGTAAGAATCCCTCAATAATAGGATAAAGATATGCCCCGCGCCGATTGAGAAGGCGTTGGCAACAGCGAGTTTTCTTAGCTCCTCATCCGTGCCTTCGGACCTGACAAGACACGCTCCGGACGATTCGCAAAAACCAAGCCCGAATTTTATGCCCGGGACCGAATTCACCATAGCCTCGTAGATATCCTCAACCGTCTTTATAAAATGGGCTTGGCCGATAATAACGTTAACATCGGGAGGCTTCTCAATTTTTATACTTTTGATGTCCACTTCTTCATCCTCCCTATTATCCCAACTTAGCCAGTTCTTCACTAACCAGCCGGCTTAACTCTTTTCCATCCGCCTTACCTGCCGCCTCATCCATAACCGCTTTCATAACCTTGCCCATATCGGATCTGCCCTTGGCTCCAACCTTCTCCATTGAAGATTTTATTACGGCTTTTAGTTCTTCGGCTGTAAGCCGCTTCGGCATATAAGACTCCAATATGGCCAATTCCGCTTTCTCTTTATTCACGAGATCCTGTCTATTGCCTTTCGCGAACGCCTCTATGGAGTCATAATGCTGTTTTATCTGTTTGGATATAACGCTTATCACATCCTTATCTTCCGCTTTTTCCTCGCGTTTATCTATAATCAAATTCTTTACTTCCGCCTTGACCATCCGCAGCGTGGACACGCGAATATCCTGCCTGGCCTTAAGCGCTTCTCTTAAATCCGCGTCTATTCTTTCTTGCAATGTCATCTTAACCGCTCCTTTCTAAATATCCACTTGCCCCGTTAGAGGTAAATTTCTATATAATTTTATTCTCTAACGGGGAGCCGGGCCTAACAACAAGCTTTGCCATCCATATTGAAATCTCATACAAAAATATCATCGGCACGGCCATAAGCGTCTGCGTAAAGGCGTCGGGCGTGGGAGTAAGAACAGCTGCCGTTATGAATATAACCAATACGGCATACTTTCTGTTCCTGCTCAAAAAAGACGGCGTAATCAAGCCGAGCTTAGCCAAAATAATGACCACAACCGGCAATTCGAATACGACGCCGAACATAATAACCAACATTATAACAAAAGATAAATATGCCGAGATCGAGAAAACGGCTATTACTTCTGGCCCGGAAAAATTTATAAGAAATTTTAAGGCGAATGGAATAACCAGGAAAAAAGCGAAGGCCGCCCCGCCTAAAAAAAGAATTGCCGCCGCCGGAAACAAAAAAAGCGCTGTTCGTTTTTCTTTGCGTTCAAGGGCCGGAGAAATAAATCCCCAAATTTGACACAATAATACCGGAGACGAGATAAACAATCCCGCGAAGAAAGCAACCTTCAGATATGCCATAAACGCTTCCGTGGGAGACAGGAAAACCAAACTGCCAACCGGCCGGGATAAATAGGATACTATCTGCCTTACTTTCCAAAAAGCCGCGCATGAAGCGATAAAGACAGCCGCCAGGCAAATAAGCAAGCGACGGCGAACCTCCTCGAGATGCTCCACCAATGTCATACGCCTGTCAAGGGTCATTTTGAGGAAATTTATTCCTTCTTGGAATCTTTAGGTTCCTCTTCCTTCATACCCCTCTTGAATTCCTGAATCGCCTTTCCAAACGACTTGGCGATCTCGGGCAGGCGCGCGGCCCCGAAAACAAGAAGAACTATAACAAGTATAACCAATAACTCCGGCATTCCGATATTGAACATAAGAACTCCCTCCATTAATATTTGTAAGATTATACCACAAGGATAAAAACCAGGCAAGAAACACAAGCGCCAAAAAATTTTCTGGCGGCGCTTAATAAAAATGCCGGGATAGAGATCAAAAACAACATTAAAGTAGGCGGTTCGGCAATGATAACTTCCAAATAAGGATTATAACCGGAGGCTGTCTCGCTCGCGTAATAAACATGCCCCGATCCTTCCGAAACCAACGCTATCGACAAATCTTTTCCGGCTGAAAATTGAGCAAGAGAAGTTACGTCCCACCAATTCCAGCCAACGCCATTTCCCACTATTTTCTCATCTGCCAATTTCTCAAGAACCGGCTGGTTATTCCAACTTATACCCTTCTCCGTCCAAATCGCAGAAGTGGAAAACGCGGAAACAACCGCAGGCGCGTAATCACTGCCCTTGCCTGAACTTACGCCGTTATAAACCCAAAGCTTGGCCGAGTAAATTTTCCGCAAACCAGATAGGACGAATTTCAGGTAAGCGCGGGTATTCCAAGAACCCCAAAAATTACCAGTCCATAACTCGCGATCCAAATCGCTATAATAAGCGTTATAATAATTATCAAAATTCGTATTGGCATAACCTGTGTATGTCGGCGCGTCGGCGACAGTATAAACTATAATAGCGTAAGTTTCCCTCGCGCATATCAAAGCGAATACAACCACCAAAATACATATGACAACGCGTATCTCTTTCATGGTTATCTCGCCTCATTTCCGCACCTTTCTTCTTTTCATCTCTTCTATTAAAGTATGCCATAAGTTCGGAGTTATTCAATACGACGGCGCGGAAAAAAGCTCATAAAAACAACGGCAGGATCCTGACAAAATCTGTCAAAGAATCAATTGCGGCAAGATTACGGTATGGAAAAACCGCTAAAACTACTTAGTTACGCATAAATAATAGAAAGATTTATACTGTTCGAGCGAGACCATTGGCCGAGTCGAGAACTATGGATATGCCTGCCTGTCGGCTCGCCTCGCGGCGAAGCCGAGGGCAGACAGGCCTGCCTCTGCCTGTGCGTTCCGCCTGACTGCGAGCGTTCGCGCTCAGGCAGGCACGCAGACAGGTG
>JAZDOX010000011.1:0-17937 GCA_043798215.1 Candidatus Omnitrophota bacterium
GAGGCGAGCCGACAGGCAGGCATATCCATAGTTCTCGACTCGGCCAATGGCCTCGCTCGAACAGTATAAAATTTGCGGGACAACGCGCTATCAATTTCCCCTATTTACTGACGTATTACAAAAATCGAGGTTTTTAGTGTAAAATTATAGGCGGGTATGTTAAAATCGAGGTTATGATTGGTTATATAACTTCTAATCGCTGATAAATCCCGTTAGAAAACTCTGTTCTCTAACGGGATAAATTTATAGCCGACATTGCGCACGGTTTCAATGAAGGCGTGCTTTTCATCTTCTATCTTGGCGCGCAAGCGCCTTATGTGGACATCTACGGTGCGGGTGCCTCCGTAATAATCATAACCCCATATCTTGTCCAAAAGCTGATCGCGTGAATAAACCCTGCCTCTATTGCCGGCAAGAAATCTCAACAACTCGTACTCCTTATAAGTCATCTCTATCTTGGCGCCGCACAAAGTTGCTTCATATCTGGCCACATCAATCACCAAGTCGCCGATTTTAATAATATCTTTTGAATCGGCGGAAATTGATTCTCTCAATATAATCTTAACGCGAGCGCTCAACTCCGAATCCCTAAATGGCTCAAATATAAAATCGCTTACTCCCTCGATTGAATCCAATAAGTGCGACTGGTCTTCCGGAATTATCGCGAATACCGGGGCATCCTTTAGAAATCTATCTTTCTTTAATTTGCGAAATATAACCTGCGAGTCAAGCTCTCTATGTGAGGTGAAATCAAGCACGATTAACTCGGGACGTTTTTTGAAGGCATTCTCAAGCGCCGGCTTTAGATCTTCCGCGACAACAAGCTGGTATCCCGCGTCTCTAAGAACCCGCTTGAGACGAATAACGCTCTCATCCTCAATCGCTAAAATTAAGATCGAATTCATTTTTTTAGGGAAATTATTGAAATATTGTTGTCGTTCGCCAGAGATACCGTCTCCGCAAGCTCAAGCACTAGAGTCTTTCCGGATTCAATGGCAATGCACCCCGCCTTTGCCTCAATCATTGAATCTATGGTCATTGGACCTATAACCGGTAAATCAAACCTCATATCCTGATTTGGACGCGCCACTTTTATAACGGTTATACCCGGACCTGCCGATTTTCCAGCGCGCCTTATCATCTCGTCGGTTCCCTCTATCGCTTCGACCGCTATAACAACTTTATCCTTCACTGCTATCGAAAGCCCCACGTCTAATCCAGAGATAGTTTTGGCGATCGGAAAACCAAACTTTATATCTTCCCGCTGGGATTGAGAGGGAGTTACGCTTGTCAGCTGCCCCTCGGACGGCAACAAATCTTCCAAAAAAAGAGATGAATTCAAAAGTTCTATTCCGGCGGATTTCAATTTAAGCATTATCATAGACAGAAGGGTTTCGTCCTTCTTGTCCAGCGCCAAGCTTAAGATCTTGCTCATAACTCCATCTATCTTAAGAGCTTCTTTAAAGATGCGGGATTTCGTAACCCCGCCGGCCATAACCGCTTTGCTAATTCCTTCCGACTTAAATATATCCAGCAACTTTCCGAGCTCGCCCAGTTTTACCCAATAAAATTTATCAACAAAATCCGCAAGTTCTTCTTTTGTCTCACCTTCTATTGCGACAGCGATAATCTTGATTCCTTTGGCTCTGGCGGCCTTAGCGAATATAATGGGAAATTCACTCTTGCCGGCTATCAATCCTATCTGGCTAACAATTTTATCCATTTTTATATTATCTTTATCCCGTTAGAGAACTCTATTCTCTAACGGGATTTATCCTCCAGAGATTTAATTCTTAAATAAATAGCTCATTGTTAAGTTACTGAAGTTTCACGAAATAATGGATACAGCTTATCCGACGGTAGAAGCGTATCCATTAAATATCGAAACTTCAGTAGTTCTTGGCAGTTTGTCATGCCCGAATGCTTTAATCGGGCATCCAGACACGCCCATTTCTGGATTCCCGCTAAAAGATTGCGGGAATGACAACTGGTGGAAACTAATTTAACAGAGTAATAGATTATCTAGATATGCCGCGTTCGGAAGAATTTATAAATTTTATCAACTCGTTAACCTCCGGACAACCAGGAACCTCGGATCTTATTTTTTTTAATACGCTTGGAATGGCAAGGCCGGAGTCGAATATAATCTTAAAGGCTTTCTTCAGGGCAGACCTTGAATTCTCGGAAATACCGGCTCTCTTTAAACCAATGGTATTTAACCCGTAGACCTTCAAGGGATGTCCGTCACAATTGGCGTAAGGAACAACATCTTGAACTACTTTCGAACAACCGCCTATTATCGCAAGTTTTCCCACGCGAACAAATTGATGAATGCCAACTAAGCCGCCTATTACAGCTTTTTCTTCTATCGTAACATATCCCGCAAAAGTCCCTGAATTAGCTATAACCACGCCGTCTTTAATCACGCAATCATGAGCTACGTGAGAATAGGCCATTAATAAAACATTATCGCCTACTATGGTAGATGAATCCTTATTGGTGCCCATATTAATTGTAACATATTCACGGATAATGTTATTATCGCCAATAACAACATAGCTTCTATCGCCCTTATATTTCAAATCCTGAGCCATGGAGCCGATTACCGCGCCGGCGAAAATCTTGTTATTATCTCCGATAGTCGTATAGCCATCTAAAACTACATGCGCGCCAATTGAGGTCTTATTCCCGATTTTAACATTGGGCCCGATAAAACAATAAGGGCCGACTTCAACATCATCGGCCAACTGCGCCTTTTTATCCACAATCGCTGTAGGATGAATCTTCACCCGGTTAGAAACCTCCGATTAACCTCCGATAAAAACACCGATTTTCTAACGGGGTTCATTTTATTTTAAAAAACATCATTGTTGATTCTCGTCCCCGCCCACCAAGGCAAACATAAGCTCCCCTTCAGCTACTACTTTTCCTTCAACCGTAGCCGTCGCTTTTACCTGCACGGTTTTGGATCTAAGCTTCATTACTTCCGTTTCTAAAATAAGCTGGTCGCCGGGAATAACGGATTTTCTGAATTTAACCTTATCCATAGACATAAAGAAAGCGTATTTACCCAGATTCTCGCGCTTATTCAGCATCATTACCCCCGCCGTCTGAGCCAGCGCTTCCATAATCAAAACCCCCGGCATAATAGGTTTATTCGGAAAATGGCCGGGAAAATAAAATTCATTCATAGTTACGTTCTTAATTCCCACAGCGAGCTTATCGTCTTCAAGCTCTATTATCCTATCAACCAAAAGAAATGGGTAGCGATGAGGCAGTATCCTTTGGATATCATTTATATCCAAAGGCGTTCCCACTATTCCCGGCGCTTTTGATTCTATGGCGCCGGCGCGCAGACGTTCCTGCTGTTGCCTTATCTTTTGAAGCAACCTAATATTCAAAGGATGCCCTGACTTAACAGCTATGATATGCCCCTTTATCGGCATTCCTAAAAGATACAGGTCGCCGATAAGATCGGATACTTTATGACGGGCAAATTCATCTTCGAATCTTAGTTTATTTTTTATGACGCCATCTTTCCCAACTACCAGTGTGTTATCCCAGCCGGCGCCTTTACCCAAGCCCAGCTTTCTTAACTCTTCCGCCTCTCTCTCAAGGCAAAAAGTGCGGCTAGGCGCTATTTCTTTCTCAAACGACTCGGGAGTAACCACAAAAGAGACGTACTGGGATCTTAACATAGGGTAATCATAGCTAAGCATATAAGATATCTTAAATTCCGAATCCGGCAAGATCGCAAGAACAGCGTCATTTTCCTCAAGCCATATCGGATCCTTCGCCTGAAAAAATCTCCTTGGGGTGTTTTGTTCTTCAATCCCGGCATTGCGTATCATTGTAACAAAAGTCAAGGCAGAACCATCTAAGCCCGGCACTTCAAGAGCGTTTATTTCGATCTTAACGTTATCTATCATCAAACCGCATAAAGCGGCCATAAGATGCTCTATTGTATGCACCTCCACGCCATCGCAAGTCAGAGACGTCCTTCTAAGTTTTCGGCTCGATTCCATAACGTTTGATATCCCGGCCTTGATCACGGGACTATTAGGCAGGTCAACACGAATAAAATTTATTCCCGAATCCGGCTCCGAGGGAAGCAACCGAATCTTAACCTTATCTCCGGTATGAAGCCCCATACCTTCCAATTCAAAACTCTGTTTTATCGTGCGCTGCGATTCCATATGGCTATTCACTCCACTTTGTTTATTTTATTCTCAAGCCTTTTAAAAGCCTCGAATAATTCCGGTAATCTTTGAACCAAGGCGTTTACGCGTTTTGCCTTATCATGAGGCTTGGCTGGATAGCCCGAAACACAGGTATTGGGCGCAACCGATTTGGTAACGCCGGCTTGAGCCGCAACAACCGCGTTGTCCCCTACTTTTATATGGCCCACAAGCCCTGCCTGCCCAGCTAAAGTTACATTATTTCCTATGATCGTAGAACCTGAAATCCCAGCTTGGGCTATTACTATGGAGTGCTCCCCTATCTCAACATTATGCGCTATTTGGACAAGATTATCTATTTTAGTCCCTCTGCCTATCGAAGTTTTTCCAAACCGCGCCCTGTCGATAGTAACATTCGCGCCGATCTCAACATCATCTTCTATCGCAACGGTTCCAACCTGAGGAATTTTATGATGAACCCCTTTTACATTCGCAAAACCGAATCCATCGCTCCCGATAACGCTACCCGAATGAATCACAACCCTGTTTCCTATCTCGATCTTCTCGCGAATAGCCACGTTAGGATAGATAAGGCAATCGCAGCCTATCCTGGTATGATGGCCGATGTATGTCCCGGCATAGATTATTGTCCTGTCGCCTATCTCAACACCATCATCTAAAACAACATAAGGCTGCAATGCCACATCGCGACCGATTTTAACATCCTTGCCTATTACTGCCATAGGATGAATTCCTGAAGGATACTGCTGTTCTTGCGGAAAAAGCAGGGAAATTGTCTTGGCAAAAGCCAATGAAGGGTTATCAGTGCGTACTATAGGTTTTGAGACCCTCTCTATCTCGCGAGATGTTATAATGGCAGCGGCTCTGGTAGTATGCATAAGAGGAATATATCTTGGGTTAGCAAGAAATGTCAAATCCCCCTCTTCGGCTTCCTTTATCCCGCTGATCCCGGTTATAAGAGTCCTCTCATCGCCGATAACCTCGCCATCTATCAACTGCGCGATTTCCCGCAATGTCTTTTGTATTTTTAAAATAGATTCTGGCATCTTTTGGCTATTTCCCTTTACTATACCTATCATTTAAATCATTCGAGACGCTATTAGTTAAATCATCTCCTTCCGCCCCATACAGCACGGCGCGGCTGTCAAGAATCAAACTATATCCTTCTTTTTTGCCTAGACCGTCAATAACATCTTTTATCTCTTTTAAAATCCGACGAGCCATGTCATCTCGTTCTTTTCTAAGAGCGTCTCTTGTATCCCTGTCGAAATCCTGAAGCTTTTTTATCTTATCGTCTATAGCCGCCTGTTTCGGTTCCTTGGCTTTATCGCTCATAAGATCTATTTCGTCCTTGAGCTTTTTTATCTCCGCTACCAACTTGTCTCTTTCAGCCTGCTTGAAATCACTTTTTTTCTCTAACTCTTTATCGAAATCCTTTGTTTTGTTGTAATCATCAAATATCTTGCCCAAATCCATATAAGCAATCTTTTCTCCGGCGGCAAAAACACAATTAACAGCGGTTAAACATATCGAACACAGAAACACCAACGCTACCATTTTAAAAACTGACGTCTTCATTGCTATCTCTCCTTTTTAGCTCCAAACCCTATTAACCCAATAAACTAAACAAATAGCCAATTAGCGCCCTGTAACATTAATTCATGGCAGCACTTGGAAACAGCAAGCGCTTATTCTTCGAGCGAATCCGCCTCAGGCGGATGAGTCGAGAAGTTCTATCGCTGTCCCTGTCTGCGTGCCACGCACAGGCGGGCATATCCGTAGTTCTCAACTCGGCCAATGGCCTCGCTCGAACAGTATAAGAATTAAGTTTACAATGAACTAAACTTTAAAAAGCCCTCGTTAGGCTAAAATGAAATCTTCCGGTTTTCTTCTGGCCTGTATCCACTTTGAGCGGATAACCATAATCCAATTTAACCGGGCCTACAGGCGTCTTTACCCTGATGCCCGCGCCGGCGCTATATTTATACCCTCCCGAACCGAAATCGCCTTCCTTGGCCCAGACATTTCCAGCATCAAAAAATACAGCGCCTTTTAAAAATTCCACTACTGGAAATATGTATTCGGCGTTTCCGACAATCATTGCCTCGCCGCCAAGCGGGTCATTAGTCGCGGAATCTCTGGGCCCCAAAGATCTTTCCTTAAAACCACGGACCGTATCGGCGCCGCCGGCGTAGAACCTTTCATATATAGGGACATCGGAGCTATCTCCATAAGCGCCTATGGCGCCGACTCGCAACCTGAATTCCAGGACATGCTTCTCAAAGGCAGACACATATAAAACCGATGACCCGTACCACTTAACAAAATCTTTATCTCCGCCAAAAAGACCGCCGGCGTCCTCCACTGAACCCACTAATCTATAACCTTTTGAAGGACTGTAAGCCGAATCGCTTGTGTCCCTGGTTAAGCTAAGACCTAAACTTGAGATACTATTTAACCCCATCTCTTTCTTCAAATCGAAGTTCGCATCGTCCTCAACGTCTGAAATCTTAACCTCCTCAAACCTATACGCCAAATCCGCCCGGTCATAATCATCGAATTCCTTGCCAAACCTTAAATCGCGGCCGCGCCTTCTCTCGTTGTAGCCATAACCTATATTTCTATCTTTGAGATGCGTATTCTGATAAAAATCGAATCCGAATAGATACGGGTAGCCAAATATCCACGGCTCAGTAAAACTCAATTGATAATCCCTTCTAACCGTTCCCACTTCGGCTCTCAAAACCAACTCCTGTCCGCCTCCGGTAAAAGTCGGAAAATTCATAATATCAAAATTACGCTGCGTAACTTGAGCGAACCCGACTATTTTATCAACCGTGGAAAACCCGCCTCCAAATGAAAATTCTCCCGTCTTGGTCTCTTTGACATCAACTATTAAATCGGCCTTATTAGAAGTGGAGCCCTTCTCCGTATCAAAAGAAATATCTTCAAAATACCCTAGATTATAAAGACGCTCCTTTGAGCGTTGAAGTTTCTTGCCATCAAAAGGTTCGCCAGGCCGAAGCCTAAGCTCCCTTCTTATCACCTTGTCTTTAGTCCTTATGTTCCCCTTTATCTCGACTTTCTCAACATAAGTAAGCTGATTTTCCACAATATTATATAAAATATCCATCTTGCCGGTTGTTGAAGGATCCAGCGAGACTTCGGATTTTACCGCAGCGTATATATAACCCTTCTCAAAATAAAGCCCCTGAATAAGATCAACATCATTTCTTAACTCATCATAACTAAAGGCTTTTCCCGCAGGCATCTTAAGTGATTTCCTTAATTCTCCTTCGGATATTACGGAATTCCCAGAAAAACTAATCTTTCCTGCCAGATATTTTTTGCCTTCATCAATTTTTATGTTTATCTTTAAAAATTTTCCGGTATCATCATATTTCAATTCAGAATCAAGTTTCGCGTCCAGATAACCATTAGATTCATAAAAAGCTTTTATCTTATCCAAATCGCTCTCGAAAGCATCCTCATTGAATATGCCCGAGATAAAGAACCACCAAGACTTTTTAGTCGCCATCAATTTAAGCAGCCTTCCGGAATCAAAGGCTTTATTGCCCTGAAAAATTATGCTTCTTATCTTTACTCTTTTACCTTCATCTATAGTCAAGGTTATTACCGCTTTCGCCTTATCCTGATCAAGCCTTATGCCATAATCAACCTTTGCGTGAGTAAAACCCTTCTTGTAATAAAGCTCTCTTATGGCTTTTATGCCCTCTTTAAGCTGCCTTTCGTCCAATATCTCATCCTGTTTCATCTTAAGCTCTTTCTTGAGTTTTTCCTCTCGTATGGCTTTATTGCCGACAAAAATTATCTGCCCTATCGGCGGTTTCTCTGTAACTACAAAGTAAACTTCTACGCCATCCGGAAATTCCTTCACGTCGGCTTTCACGTCTGAAAAGAACCCCAAACCGTAAATACGCTTTATATCTTCGTTTATCTCGGTTTTCTTATAGGGTTCCTGCGTCTTGCTCTTTACCTTTGAAAGTATGACAGCAGAAGATATGGTTTTATTGCCGGTAACAAATATGGCCTTTACGGATTTGTCTGGAATATCTTGAGAAAAAACCAAAACCCCACAACAAACCGAAATAACCAGAGACATAGTTACTAATAAAATTAAAGAGTTTTTCATTCGCTCCTCGTTAAAGGGTTAATTTAGCACATGGCAAATACATTGTAAAGAAAATTTGTTATTCTTCCTGCCTAACCGATAAATTTTCAAATCTGGTGTATTCCTTTAAAAAAGCCAATTTTATCGTTCCGGTAGGGCCGTTTCTCTGCTTAGCAATGGTCATTTCCGAGACACCCTTATTATCTTCTGTGGGGTTATAAAATTCTTCCCGAAAAACCAGCAAAACCAAATCAGCATCCTGCTCTATGGCCCCTGACTCCCTTAAATCGGCTAACTGTGGTTTTTTATCATCCCTTCCTTCCGGTTTTCTCGAGAGTTGGCTTATGGCGATTAAAGGCACATTAAGTTCTTTAGCCAAAGACTTTAATGAACGCGAGATATCCGCTATTTCTTGTTGTCTGTTTTCCGCGCGGAAGGAGCTCTGCAATAACTGTAAATAATCGACTATTATGAGCTTAAGGTCGTGTTGCGACTTAAGCCTTCTGGCCTTTCCTCTTAATTCAAGAACAGAAAGAGCCGAAGAATCGTCAATAAAAATAGGGGCGTCGGAAAATTTACCGGCTGAGTTTACGAGACGCGGCCAATCCGATGGCGATAAAAAACCGGTTCTGACTTTACTGGCGTCGACTTTGGCGTGCGAACACAACATCCTCTGGGCAAGCTGCTCCTTGGACATCTCCAGACTAAATATAGCAACGGGCAGTTTTTGAACAATACCCACATATTCGGCAATACAACAAGCGAAAGCGCTTTTGCCCATTGATGGCCTTCCGGCGATTATAATCAAATCCGAAGGGTGTAAACCTGCGGTTAATTTATCGAAATCATCATAGCCGGTCCCAAGCCCTGTTATGCTTGTCTTGCGTTGATACAGCGAATCTATTGTCTCGATGGAATTTTTGATTATTTCTCTTAGGGAAATAAAACCTCCTTCGACTTTTTTAGAGGTTATCTCAAAAATTACCCGCTCAGTCTTATCAAGAAGATCGCTTACATCCTCCTCTGCCTCATAGGCTTGTGCCAAAATTGAAGTAGTGCTCGCGATTAAACTCCTGAGCATGCTCTTTTCTTTTACAATCTTTGCGTGAAAGCGCACATTAGCGGCGGTAGGGACAAAGTTCGTCAGGTTTGTCAGATAGTTTATTCCCCCTGCTTCCTCCAAAACCCCTCTCTTCTTAAGTTCGTCCACTATGGTTATAATGTCAACGGCTTGATTCTTGTTGTAGAGGCTGACTATGGCGGAAAAAATTGTTCTATGGGCCTGTTTATAAAAAGCGTCTTCGTTTATAATTTCTATGGCGCTCGCTATGGCGTCTTCTTCCGTAAGCATAGAACATAATACCGCCATCTCCGCTTCTAAATTCTGCGGAGGAAGCCTTTCAAGAGAGATGTCTTTGGAGCCTTCCTTAACAACAGCCATTTTATTTTTTTACTACCCAAAGTTTTAATACAGCGTTAACTTCGGGATGAAGTTTTATCGGAATCTGGTATATTCCTATCTGATTTATATGTTCTTTTAAATCTATCTTCTTCTTGTCTATGGCGACTCCTTCGGTTTCCAGCGCTTTTTGAATATCCACATTTGTGACTGAGCCGAATAATTTATCTTCCTGGCCCGCCTCAACCGCAATAGTGCATGAAGCGCGCGAAATAAGCTCTGCCAATCTCTGAGCTTCCTGTTTTTCTTTCTCGAATGCCTCAGCCATATGTTTTTTATTGGCCTCCGCTATCTTAAGGTTCTTCTCGTTTGCCAACAATGCTAATTTCTTCAGAAACAAACAATTTCTTGCATAACCCTCTTTAACCGTAATTATATCTCCGGCTTTCCCCACTTTTTCCACATCTTTTATCAAGATAACCCTAGTTCCCATATAAATTACCCTCTTTTTATGCTCCGACGACGCGAGATTTCAATCCTTATCGCCAATTCTATGCTAAGATCAAGCTGAACTTACTGATATCAACGCCGCCAACCGCGCCCTTTTTATGGCGCGCGCAACCTGACGTTGATGTTTTGCGCAATTACCGGATATCCTTGAAGGTATTATCTTGCCTCGCTCAGTTATGAATTTTGAAAGTTTGGCTACATCTTTATAGTCAACATCTTTCAACTTATCCACGCAAAATTTACAGACCCTCTTTCTAAAAACTCTCTTCTCTCTTCTCTCCATATCGTCTCCTTTAATGAGCACATAATTTACGAACACGAAGTGCGAGTAAATTATAAGTGTGAATTAAATCCCGCGCCCAGTAATTCACCTTAACGACTTTTTGACTCTTGTGTTAAGCACGCTGATTGTCTGGCCGGAATTCTTTATCCTTATTTCCCTTGCTGGGTGCGGGATCAAATTTAGCCACGGCCTTCGGCCTATAATTTATGTTCCGCCAAAGGCGAGACCTCACTGCAAACCGGCGGGCGCTTACGCTCCATAAATTATGGCTTCATTTGACCTCGCTTTGTTAATATAAAAACGACGCGCCCGGATCAAAATGGCGCTTCTTCCCCTGCTAAATCATCTTTTGGTTCCTTCTTTCTGTCTTTCTGCGAAAAATCATCCTCCGCCGCATCATTAACAGTCTGCTCGCCCGCCGCGGGTTCAAAAGCCGGTTGTCCCTTGGTATCCTTGCCCCTTCCTAAAAACTGGACGCTCTGCGCCACTACTTCAAGCGTAGAACGTTTCTCGCCCTGTTGAGTTTCCCAGCTCCGGCTCTGTAATCTACCTTCAACAAAAACAGGACTGCCCTTAGAAAGATATTCTCCGCATACCTCGGCCATCTTGGCCCAAACAACAACGCGCACATAAGAAACCTCTTCCTTCTTTTCTCCCGATTGCAAAACATAAGTTCTATTCGCGGCTACCGTAAATGTAGCAACAGCGCTGCCGCTTGGGATATATCTCAATTCCGGATCGCGAGTAAGATTTCCCATCAAGAATACTTTATTTAAATTCGCCATAAAATCTCCTATTTTTTATTCTGGCTAAATATGAGCGACCTTAAAATCAACTCATTTAGTTTATACGCTCTCTCTATAAGAGATACGGAATCCGCCGCCGCCGTGAAGTTCACCAAAAAATAACGTCCTTGTTTTTCTTTCTTTAACTCATAGGCAAGAGTCCTTAAACCCATATCCTCTTTGTTCTCCACGGCGCCGCCGTTTTTCGTTACGACATCCAAGATCGAAGAAAAAAGCTTGCCAAGTTCTTCTTCGTTCAGATTAGGCTTAAGTATAAAAAGACCCTCGTATTTTTTCATCTTCTTTCAATCCTTTCTTTAATGAGTCCTCGCTGATTCGTTTTGCATTCGCAAAGCGAATCAAAACGGCGGGGGCGAATTAAATCCCGCACCCAGCAATTCAGCTTAACGACTCCCTGATTCTTGTTTTAAGCGCGCTGATTGCCTGGCCGGAATTCTTCATCCTTATTATTTTCCTTTTTCTTGCGTCTGATTCCGCTCTATAAGCCTCATAATAAATAAGTTTCCACATTTCTTCTTTTTTATTATGCTCTGATAAACGACGTTTTAAGTTATTGGTATAGCCGTAATAAAGCTTTTCTGTTTTTGAATTCTTTATAACATACGCGTAATACATTTTATCTTGCTGGGCGCGGGATCAAATTCGGACACGGCCTTTGGCCTACAGGTTATGTTCCGCCTAAGGCGAGACCTCGCCGCGAAGCGGCGGGTGCTTATGCAACATAACCTGTGTCCTCTTTTGATTAAAAATATTCGCGGCGCGCGACGGTCCTTCTTTTACCCAAACCTCGCAACAATCAACAGCAATCTCTATTGCGCCATATAATATCTTAATCTCGGACTTCTTAAACAACGAAAGGACATAATCGCTTAATTGCGGCCCTATAACTTCTTTCCCTATCCCTATCCTTAGTCTCGCAAAATCCTCGCTCTCTAAATTCTCGATTATAGAAGACAATCCTTTATGTCCGCCGGAAGAGCCGCCTGCCCTTATCCTTATCGTTCCTAAGGTAATATTTATGTCGTCGCATATAACGAGGACATCTTCTAATTCTATCTCTTTTCGCAAAATTATCGTCTTAACCGCGGCTCCCGACCTGTTCATATAAAGCTGGGGTAATGCTATTATCGTCTCTTCCCCCAGAACTTTTCCTTTTCCAATGAGCGAATTAAAAATTTTTGAGTCAAGTTTTATATTATATCTTTCGGCTAAGGCATAAGCAACTTTAAATCCGGCATTATGCCTTGTGTTTTCGTATTTACTGCCGGGATTTCCAAGACCAACGATTAGCTTCAAATGTTAAAGATCCTCTTGGGGATTTGTCATTGTCCGGCTTGCAGACTGGGTCATAACCCTTTTTCTTGACTAAATAGATCAACATATTGTAGCTGCCCAATTTATTGGGCCGATATGTTGTGCTCGATAAATCGAGCAACTACATTGTGTCCCAGTCTGTTGACCGGACAATCCAGACACGAAACAACATCTTACAGCATGACTGGATTCCCCGCTTTCGCGGGGAATGACATCTGTTAATTTGAGTGATAATATCCATCACTTTCCCTTCTCTTTGCCTTTCTCGGCTGGTCCTTCCTCAACTGGCTCCTCTTTCTTCTGCTTTGTAACCTCGGGTTCGGTCGCCGCCTCTTCTGCCGCCGCTTCCTCAGGTTTAACTTCAACCGGCTTCTCAACAGCAAGAATTCTTATTCCAGGGTCGTTTAACACCTTTACCTCCGGCGAAACGACGATATCCCTGATAAACATAGCGTCGCCTATCTTCATATTTGCAACATTAATTGTCAACTTCTGGGGTATATTCACAGGAAGGCACTCTACCTCGATTTCCCTTAAAAGATGCTCCAGAATACCGCCATCCTGAACAACGCCTATGGGCTCGCCTTCGGCAATAAGCGGAACATGCACCTTTATAGTCTCGGTCAACGAAATCTCGTTAAAATCAACATGTATAATCTGTCCGCTTAAAGGATTATGCTGAACCTCTTTTACGATGCAGGTTTTCTCTTTTTTGCTCTCATCTCCTTCTACCTTCAAACTCACAATAACATTTTCTCCCGCGGCCGTATGTAAGATTTTATTTACCGCTTTTGTATCTAAAAAAAGTGGTACAGGCTTCTCGCTTTCTCCATACACAATCCCCGGAATTATTCCGGTAAGCCGCTGGCGCTTAACTTCCCTTTTTCCGCTAATTTGTCTTTTTTTCGCCGTTAATTTTACCTGTTCCATTTATTTATAATCCTCTCTTTCTATTGATAAACTTTATCGAATAACGTACTTATCGATTTCTCTTCGTGTATCCTCTTTATGGCTTCGCCTAAAATAGGCGCCACAGAAAGAACTTTTATCCGTGACATCATCTTCTCCTTGGGTATGGGTATTGTATCCGTAACCACTAATTCTTCCAATTCCGACTTGCTCAACCTCTCAATGGCCGGCCCCGATAATATCGGATGCGTCGCCGCTGCGAACACTTTTTTGGCGCCGGCGTTTTTAAGCGCGGCTACCGCTTCAACCAACGTGCCGGCGGTTGCGACTAAATCGTCTATTAAACATACGTTCTTGCCTTTGATCTCGCCCATTATATTCATAACCTCGGCTTCTTTATCGTTTATCCTGCGCTTATCTACCACGGCCAAATCCGCATTGAATTTTTTGGCATACGCGCGAGCCATCTTGATCCCTCCAACATCGGGAGAAACCACAACTAAATTCGGCAATTTTTTCTTCTCGAAATATTCCATAAACACGTTTACGGCAAATAAATTATCAAGAGGGATGTCAAAAAAACCCTGTATTTGGCCGGCGTGCAAATCCATTGTCAAGACCCTGTTAGCTCCCGCCACGGTTATAAGATTAGCCACCAGCTTAGCCGTTATGGGAACACGCGGTTTGTCTTTTCTATCCTGCCTGCTATAACCATAATAGGGAATTACCGCTGTAATGCGACAGGCTGACGCGCGCCTTATGGCATCTATTAAAACCAGTAACTCCATTAAATTCTCGTTTACGGGAGGACAGCCGGGCTGAACTATAAAAACGTCCCTGCCCCTTACATCCTGATCTATTTTTATTCTTATCTCTCCATCATTAAACCTGTCAACTTTGGCATCTCTTAGCGGAACATTAAGATAATCACATATCTTCTCGGCCAAGCTCAAATTCGCGTTTCCCGAAAATATCAAAAGATCATCTTTTCTCATTTATTAGCCTCTGTATTTTATCGCCAAAAACCAAAACTCCCATATAACTTAGAGAATCTTCCCCTATCGGGATTTACTTAAAACCTTAGCAGGGACTCCAACAACAACGGCTTTGGGCGGCACATCTTCATTTCTTAATACAACGCTGCCTGCGCCTGTTAAAGCGGACTTTCCAACCTTTACCGGCGCAACCAATATAGTGCCGCTTCCAATAAAAACCTTATCTTCGATCACAGTTTGATGTTTGGCTTTGCCGTCAAAATTAGCCGTAATAGCGCCGCAACCCACATTAACATCGCGGCCTACCAGGCAATCTCCCAGATAAGTTAGATGCTTGGCCTTTGTGCCGGATTTAACCTTGGTTCGAACCACTTCGACAAAATTGCCAATCTCAACATCATCGCCCAAAACCGTATGCGATCTCAATCTGCAAAAAGGGCCAATACTGCAACGCTTGCCTATCCTCACATCTCTTTCTATCGTCACAAAAGGATAAATAACCGTATCTCTGCCAATCTTGGCATCCGGTGAAATATACACTGCGGAGGCGTCCAATATCGTAACGGACCCGCTTATCAGCCTCTTAACAGCCCTATCTCTTAAAATTAAATACGCCTTTGAAAGATCCTCTCTTGAATTTATGCCTATCACTTCATTGGGATCATTCGTTCTAAGGGCGCTTACCTTCTTTCCATCGCCTATCAATATAGATATCAGATCGGTTAAGTAATATTCTTTCTTTACCGGAGATCTGCGAACTTTTTCTATCGCGTTGAACAATTCGCGCCGTTTAAAACAATACAAACCCGTGTTTATCTCGCGTATCTTCTTTTGTTCTTCGGAAGCTTCCTTATGCTCTATTATTCCACCGACACCGCCTGAATTATCACGGATAATTCTTCCGTACTCCGCTGGATCATCAAGAATCACCGTAAGAAGAGTGCAAGAAGCGCCAGATCTCTTATGCTCCTTTATTAAGGACTTTAATGTCTCGGGTTTGACCAAAGGCACATCGCCATACAATATAAGGATGTCCTCAAAACAAAATAGTTCTTTCCCTGCCGACTTTATGGCATCGGCAGTGCCAATCTGTTTCTTCTGGACCGCGATATTCGCTTTATTTTTTAAAAAATCTCTAAGTTGTCCCGATTTAGGCCCAATTACAACTGTCGGACAATTAAATCCCGCAGCCGCCGACACATCCAAGACATTTTGCAGAATAGGCTTCCCATGCAATTCATGCAGCACTTTAGGCTTGTCCGAATTGAACCGGGCGCCTTTCCCAGCGGCTAAAATTACACAGCCAATCTTATTCATTTTTATCATAGTTATAATTACTGGTCAAATTAATAGACGTCATTCCCCGACTCGTTCGGGGAATCCAGTCACGCTGTAGCATGTTATTGCGTGTCTGGATTGCCCGATTAAATCGGGCAATGACAATATGAAACTAAAAACCACTTTACTACGCTATCTCGCGCTTGTCTTTTTCTTCGCCTCGCGCAATCAATATCGGCTTAATTTTATTTGTAACGCACTCAGGAGATATAACGCATTCGGCTATGCCATCCTGCGATGGAAGCTCATACATCACTTCAAACATTATCTCTTCTAATATTGAACGTAATCCCCGGGCGCCGGTCCCCTTGTGCATCGCTTCTCTCGCGATAACGCGCAAGGCTTCATCCGAGAATGTCAGCTTCACGTTCTCCATCTCGAAAAATTTAGTATACTGTTTTACCAGCGCGTTCTTTGGCGTAAGAAGCACCTCGATTAAATCTTTTTCGTCAAGAGGATTTAACGCGGCTGTGATCGAAAACCGGCCTATAAACTCGGGAATCATCCCGAATTTAAGCAGGTCTTCCGGCTCAACCTGAGATAGCAAACTTCCCAGTTTTTTGATTTTAACGGATTTGGGATCCTCCTGCCCCTCTGCGCAAGAAACGGATTCATCAAGATAAGCGCTAAATCCTATTGCCTTCTTTCCAATCCTGCGCTCTATAATCTTATCCAAGCTGGAGAAAGTTCCTCCGCAAATAAATAAAATATTTGTTGTGTCAAGCTGAATATACTCCTGCTGAGGATGTTTCCTTCCTCCTTTTGGAGGAATATTAGCAACAGTGCCCTCTAAAATTTTCAGCAAGGCCTGCTGCACGCCCTCTCCGGAAACATCGCGCGTAATCGAGACATTCTCCTGTGTCTTGCCTATCTTATCTATTTCATCTATATAAATTATTCCGTATTGCGCGCGCTTGACATCGTAATTGCAAACCTGCAAGAGCCGCAGCAGAACATTCTCCACATCTTCGCCAACATATCCGGCTTCGGTCAAGGGCGTGGCGTCGCATAGCGCAAATGGCACATCCAGAATTTTCGCCAGAGTCTTGGCCATAAGCGTCTTTCCTGAGCCGGTGGGACCAATCAATAAGACATTAGATTTCTCAAGCTCGACATCCTTATTCGCAGCCTGCGTAACCATTCTTTTATAATGGTTATAAACCGCCACTGAAAGCTGCCTCTTTGCCCTTTCCTGACCCACTACATACTGATCCAGTTGACGCTTAATTTCAGCGGGCCTTAAGAGTTCTTTTACGCGAGATTCGCGTCTTGATTTTATCTCTTCTTCTTCGTCGCTTGCCAGTATTTGATTGCAAAGCTTAACGCAGCTCTCGCAAATATAGGCGCTTTGACCAGAGAATAATTTTCTTACCCTTTCTCTTGTTTTGCCGCAAAATGAACATTTTTCTGACATTGCTAACTGCCTTCTCAAATAATTAACGTTTATGTGACATCCGCTGAACCCATATATTTACATCGCTTGATATTGTGAAGCAAGACCTGTCCTCCGTAGCCTACCTGCTACGAATTTCTTCTTCGGCGAAGGAGGATGGCTGGGACGTCTGGACTCCGGCGCTTCGCGCCTAGAACCAGTCGCTTGCGCTCCCCAGAGGGGCTCTGCCCCTATGGCGTCCCGACTAAAAACATCGGGACTGTTACCCCGAAAGCGCGGGGACGGTCTCCCCGCACCCCTTTGGTTCTCGTCCCTAATAATGTAGCGCCTATCCGCCGAAGCGTATCTTTCATCCGTCTTCTTCGGCGAAGGAGGATGGCTGGGACGTCTGGACTCGAACCAGAGTAACGAGATCCAAATTCTCGTGTCCTACCGCTGGACGACGTCCCAAAAAATCTTTTTAGTAATTCACGAGGGTTCGCTTCTATAAACTCCGTTAGTCTTCTTCCTCTGCCTCTGCCATCCTGGAAACCGGGACCGGTCCCCGCTTCTTCTCGACATCGAAAGCATCCAACACTTTCTTTTGTATGCGTTCTCTGAATTCGAGGGTTATGGGATGGGCTATATCTTTATGTTCGGATTGACGCATCGCCGCATCC
>JAZDOX010000043.1:0-10715 GCA_043798215.1 Candidatus Omnitrophota bacterium
AGTGCATTGTAAAGTTAGTTCTTGGCAGTTTGTCATGCCCGAATGTTTTAATCGGGCATCCAGACACGCCCATTTCTGGATTCCCGCTAAAAGATTGCGGGAATGACAATTAGTGAAAACTAATTTTACAATGCAGTAGTGTCAAGAACTATGCTGACTTTCGGGTTTTTTATGTAGCTGCAGAGCGCAAGCTCTACAAAATGCAAAGCTTCGTTTTGCAGCTACATACTTTGCCCCCGTTTACCGACCGGTTACCTCCAGAGGCAGATTTTTCTTGACGGGGTATATTTTTTAAGATAGGTTAGCGGTAAGAAAGGCAACCAGATATGCCGAATGAAGTTATGAATGAAGATAAATTGAAAGAATTTTATGATGGCGTCTATGCCACCGGCGATATACGCGACAATACAAAACTTTACGCGTGGATTATGAGGCTTCTTCGTCCCCTGCAAGGCAGTAAATTTCTTGATGTCGGCTGCGGCGGAGGATGGCTTCTTCGCGAGGCCGAGAGATGCGGTTTGAAAACCTTCGGCCTTGATATCTCATCCGAAGCCGTAAAGCGCGCCAAGAAGATTGCCCCTTATTCCGAGATCATAAGCGCGGACGGCGAGAATCTTCCCTGGCCGGATGGTTACTTTGATTACGCGGCTTCTCTGGGCTGTCTCGAACATTATATAGATCCCGATAAGGGAGCCGCGGAAATTTGCAGGGTACTCAAACCGGATGCAAAGGCGATAATTATCCTGCCGAACAGGTATCAGTTGGGCGATATCCTAAAAGCCCTTTTTACCGGAAAGGGCAATGAGGAATGGCAGGCCATAGAGCGCGACGCCGCTAAAGAGCAATGGAGAGAGTTTTTGGAGAGGAATGGATTAAGAGTCTTGAAAATTTTCAAGTACAATAAGTATCCTGAATTTTTTCAGGAAGGCACATTCAAAGTAAAATCAATACGGAAGTTCGTAATTACGACCTTAATCCGTTATCTTGCGCCGTTTAATTTGGCGCAGCAGTTTGTCTATCTTTGCGAGAAGAAGGGCTAAAGGCGCAATATGAGTAAAACAAAACAGGCGTATAGCGATTATTACAAGGACCTCGATACCGCCATCGGCGGAGACGAGAGGTTTGCGTGGGTTAACGACGTTCTATTGAAGACCTTGACAGGGAAAGCCGTTTTGGATGTGGGTTGCGGCGAAGGCTCGCTCTTAAAGATGTTAAAAGACAAGGATAACAATGTTTTCGGGATAGACGCTTCCGAGACAGGCCGGCTGTCTTGTCTTAAGAAAGGCGTTGACTGCGCGGTAATAGATATAAGCGCCGAAAGATTCCCTTGCGATAACGACTCATTCGATCTCGTTCTGTGCCTCGAGACTATCGAGCATATCGAGAATCCTCACCATTGTGTATGGGAGATAAAGAGGGTCTTGAAAGAAGGAGGCGTATTCATAGTCAGCATTCCAAATCAAAAGATACTTCACCCGTACATATACCCCGGCCTCTTCGACCTTAAAAACTTTAAAAAATTTTTAGAACTTAATTCTTTTGAGATCAAAGAAATAAAAGGATGGGGGCAAGCCGGAATGTTGAATAAAACCGCCAGATGGCTTAAGTCGAAGAATAGCGCCCTCGCGGGAAGTATCGCCGCCGGCATACATTTTTTGAGCAGAAAGAGAAATCTTTTAATGCGAAAACATATCGGCTGCCCCTTAAACTGCAGTTATTCGGTGAATTTTATTTGCCTTAACCGCAAGAAAGATAAGACGTTACTGGAAGAGATAGCCCTGCAGACCCGTCCGGGGAAATAAGCTTGATTAGGTTTGACTTTTTAGGGTTAAATTGGTAAAATCTATCTACGGAAATTTATTCGCTCTCGAGATAAGAGAGCGTTTTTTAATCTATGTATTATCATTGCCGTTCAAATTAGCGTCATTGCAAGGAGTGAACGAAGTGAGCGACGAAGCCTGCCTTGCCGGCAGGCAGGCAATCTGCGCCTAAGACGGACTTCTCGCAATGGATAATAGGAATTTGTATCGGGGTGTGGCTTCCTCCTATGCTAAAGCTTCGGAGGACAAGTCGGAGGACGAGACGCCACACCAGATAGGGAATAGCGGGGCGTGGCTCAGTTTGGCTAGAGCGCTTGCTTTGGGAGCAAGAGGTCGACAGTTCAAATCTGTCCGCCCCGACCATGAATTTCCGCATTTTACTTAGGCAAATTCACTCCGAGTTCTGCCGAGGGGAATTTTGAAGAAATTCACCCGGCGTTTAGAGCGAGGAATAATAAGTACGCGCCTGTAGCTCAGTTGGATAGAGCAACTGCCTTCTAAGCAGTGGGCCGGGCGTTCGAATCGCCCCAGGCGCGCCATAAATCCGCTTGATATTTTAGCATAAGCGGATTTAGATCGAGGCCATAGGTCGAGATATCTATATAGCTACTGCTCTGTAACATTAATTCATGGCAGTCCTTGGAGACAGCAAGCGCTTATTCTTCGAGCGAACTCTCCGCAGGCCTGCCTGCCGGTAGGCAGGGAGTGAGTCGAGAAGTGCCTGTTTTAGTCCCTGTCTGCGTGCCACGCACAGGCAGGCATATCCATAGTTCTCGACTCGGCCAATGGCCTCGCTCGAACAGTATAAAATTTGTCTGACAGTCTACTACAAATGTAGTTGCTCGATTTATCGAGCATAGTATATCCGCCCGATATTATGCCTGAGGCGGAACTTGGGCAACTAGAATGAGCAGTTCCCTCAAAATTTAACTATGTTTTTACGTAATAGTTGCAGTTAAACGGATTAGATAGATTTAGGATTGTATGAAGTAAGACAAGAGATAGAAAGAAGATATTGTTCGAGCGAAGCCGCGCTTTTATCTTCTCGACGCTGCTCGAAGAATAAAAGCACGGATGAGTCGAGAACCATAACATTGATAGAAAATCTTAGGGAAACTCCACAAACTACAATGTCTTGGCACATTTAGCAGGGAGAAAGGATTGTGAGGCAATTTCACTGAACGCGCCAATCCTGCCCCCTTCGTTGAACTTTAAGGAGTAACCCAAATTGGTTTGCGGATTAAATTTTTTGAAAAATAGCGATAAAGATAGCATAGTTCTTGACGCAGATAATGTTTTCTGGGCGGCAACCAAAGCTAATAAAGACCCTGATTATTTTGTTTCCAGAGAAGCGCTGTCTCTTTACGAGAAGGTAAAAGATAGCTTAGATATCGAGTTTAAAGATTTTAGATTTAGCCAGGAATTGACCGCCATTTATATTAACCCCACCAATAGGTGCAACGCTAATTGCCCCTATTGTTATATTCCTCCCAAGATTAGGGAAAACGGTCGTTCTATGACTGAGGATGAGCTTACTTTTATTTTGGAAAAAATCAGTAAATATTTTAAGAACCGCAAGAGAAAGCCGGTAATCGTATTTCATGCCAGCGAGCCGTTATTGGTCAAGGATATTCTATTTGAGTCGATAAAGAAGTTTAAAGATAGATTTTACTTTGGACTTCAAACAAATGCTATTTTGCTTGAGAAAACCGATGTGGAGTTTCTGAAGAACCATAAAGTGGGTGTCGGTATATCGCTGGATTCTTTCGATCCTAAGATAAACAACAGCTTAAGATCTACTGCCCAAGGGAAAAGAAATTTTAACAAAGCGGCCGAGGCAATTGATTGGTTTGGCGGCTATGAGGGATTAAATGTAATTACTACGATTACAAAGCGCAATGTCAGCCATCTTCCCGGGATAGTAGAGTTTCTTCATATGAAAAAGGTGTCTTGTGTTCTTCTTAATCCGGTAAGAATTACCCGACGATCCACCCGCATCTTAAAGCCGGATGAACAGCTCTTGATCAAGCACTTTATCAAAGCGGTTGATAAGGCGATAACATTAACAAGAAGCTCCGGTCGCAGAATTATCATCGGTAATTTCTCTAATGTTATATTGGGTATAATTGCGCCCACGGCCCGCCGCCTTATGTGCGATATTTCTCCTTGCGGAGGAGGTCGTTGTTTTCTGACTGTTACAGCCGCAGGCGATATGATTCCTTGCGGTGAATTTATCGGATTAAAAGGATTTTCCGGCGGAAATATCTTTAAGACCGATATTGAGCGCGCAATGCAATCCCTGCCCTTTAAGAAAATTAGAGGAAGAATTGTGGAAAAAATAACCGAATGCCGGATTTGTAATTTCAGAAACATATGCGGCGCGCCCTGTCCGGCGGAACTGCATTCACTTGGCAGTATGTACAAAAAATCCGTATTCTGTGGATTTTATAAAGAAATAATTAAATATGCGTTTAAACTAATAGCTGAGGGGAAAGAAAAATATCTTCTGCGTCAGGGTTCTTTTGAAGATCTTCAGTATGAGTATAAATTATGAAATCATTGTTGTCTAAATTAGCAAATGTCATTGCCCGGCTTGGAGACTGGGTCGTAACACTTTTTCTTGACTAAATAGAAGATCAACATATTGTAGTTGCCCAATTTATTGGGCCGATATGTCGTGCTCGATAAATCGAGCAACTACATTGTGTCCCAGTCTCTTGACCGGACAATCCAGAAAAAGCGGCGTGACTGGATTGTCCGATTTAATCGGACAATGACAATGTAAGAGTAAATCTCAAAAGCATTTTACCATCGTGAAAGAACGGATAGTTTAGGTACATATATTATGAAATATTCAAACATAAAATCACAAATTTTAATTATTTCCTCTTTCATTATTTTGGCAAGCAACAATCTGTTTGCAAAAGAGATGAGAATAATCTCTATTACCCCGGCCACAACCGAGATAGCCTGCGCTTTGGGATTGACGGATAATTTGGTCGGCGTCTCCACGACATGCGACTACCCGCCGGAAGTAAAAGCAAAAGAAAAGATTGGCTCCTTTAGCGAGCCGAGCATAGAAAAGATAATCTCGCTTAAGCCGGATCTTGTTTTGGCTACAGGTCTGGAACAGGCGCAGATGGCTGCAAGATTAAGGGCTTTGAATGTTAATGTTCTTTTGGTTGATCCCGGTAGCTTCAAGGATTTATTCGATTCTATTGCGGATATAGGCAGGGTTGCCGGAAGAGATAAAGAAGCCGATGATTTGATTAAGAAGATGAGAAACGACATTCGGGATGTTTGCGGCAGGGTTGATTCCCTGAGGTTGTTGAGAAAGCCTAAGGTTTATATGGAGATTTGGCACGATCCGATTATGGCCGCGGGGAAGGGATCGTTCATAGACGAGATGATAAGCTTGGCAGGGGGAGAGAATATAGCTTATGATACTCAGAGGCCTTTTTCGCGATTCAGCGCCGAGGTGGTTGTGGAAAGAGATCCTGATGTGATCATACTCGGTTATATGAACGAAAGCCTCTCGGCGCCTCAGATGATCGCTAAGAGGCTGGGATGGGCGAATATAAAAGCCGTAAGAGACGGCAGGGTCTATGATGATATAGATTCCAGTCTTTTGTTTCGCGCAGGGCCGCGCTTGGTTATCGGTTTGAAGGAATTGTATGAAAGGTTTTACCCATGAACCAGAAAGCCACGCCTGTAAGTGCGTGGATGAATGGCTTTCGGTTCAGGGTTTCGCTCCACCAAAGCGAAATCCTATAAAAAAGAAACCACCGCTGTAAGGCGGTGGAGCTTCACAGATAGGATGCAGTATGGAAATAGAGCGGATTTTTAGGGATTCAAGAGTCAGAAGCGTTAAAATAATCACGGCGCTTTGCGTTATTCTGATTTTTTCCGCTCTTATATCTGTTTATTTGGGCGCGGTTAAACTGACTCTTTTGGGCGCTTTCGATCCATCCAAAAGAGATATCTTGAATTTGAGGTTGGCGCGCATAATTTTGGCTATTTTAACAGGCGGCGGCCTTTCGGTGGTAGGGGTTATATTGCAAGGCTTGCTGAGAAATCCACTATGTGAGCCTTACGTGCTCGGGATTTCAAGCGGGGCATCTTTAGGGGCGGTTTTGGCGATTGTAAGCGGTATTAATTGTGCCGTTCTTAATTTTGGCGCCTTGCCTCTCTTTGCTTTTTTAGGCGCGGCGGCGGCTTTATTTTTGGTTTATCGAATAGCGCAGGTTAACGGAAGGCTTCCCGCGCAGAATTTACTGCTGACCGGTGTCGTAATGGGGACTGTTTTGTCCTCGATAGTAATCTTGATAATATCATTTTCGCAGAAAGAGACTATTCATAGCGTTATTTGGTGGATGCTGGGAAGCCTTCAGATATTCGATGTCAGGCTTTTATCTTTGGTTGGGTTGGCGGTTTTGTTTGGCCTCGCGTGCTCTTTTATGTTTTACAGGGAATTAAACGCGATATCTCTCGGAGAAGAAGAGGCGCTTCATTTAGGGATTGATACGGAGAGGCTGAAGAAGTATTTATTTTTAACAGCTTCTTTGGTTACGGGAGCCATAGTTTCGGTGGTTGGAATGATAGGCTTTGTCGGTTTAATCGTGCCGCATTTTATGAGGTTAATAGTCGGGCCCGATCATAAAATATTGATCCCGTCTTCATTTCTTGCCGGCGGGATATTTCTTGTTGTTTGCGATTCGATTGCCAGGGTTGCGGTTGCCCCGAGCGAGATTCCGGCAGGCGCGATAACGGCGATTTTGGGCGGAGTGTTTTTTATATATCTTTTAAGAAGGAAGTCAAGGATATAACAAATGGGCGTTCTAACAGTAGAAAATATTGTAAGCGGTTACGCGGATAAGATTGTGATAGACGGAGTCTCCTTTTTTGCCGATAAAGGGGAATTCGTAGGCGTTATCGGCCCCAATGGCGCGGGGAAATCCACTTTATTGAAGACGATGAGCAGGTCTATTCATCCCAAAAAAGGCGATGTCTTATTTGAAGGAAAAGATATTTTCAAGCTGCCGCGCAAAGAATTTGCCAGATCAATCGCTTTTGTCGGTCAAGATACAGCCGTCACTTTTGCGTTTACCGCTTTAGAGATAGCGCTGATGGGGCGATTTCCGTATTTGAGGGCTTTTCAGAGCGAATCCGAGAAGGACTTAAGCGCGGTTCGCCGCGCGTTGAGAATCACGGATTGCGAAGATTTTTTAGACAGAGATATAAACCAATTAAGCGCCGGCGAACGGCAGCGGATATTTATCGCTAAAGCCTTGGCCCAAGAACCGAGGCTTATTTTGCTCGATGAGCCCACTTCGCATTTGGATATATCGCATCAGATCCAAATTATGGATATATTAAAGGATTTGAGCGAAAAAGACGGCATTTGCGTAGTATCGGTTTTTCATGATTTGAATCTTGCTTCTGAATATTGCGACAAACTCTTGCTCGTCAAAGATGGCAGGATTTACGCTCAGGGCCGGCCCAGCGAGGTTTTGAGGTATGAAATTTTAGAAGATGTTTACAAGACTGTTGTTATAGTGCAGGAGAATCCTTTTTCGAAAAAGCCGTATATTCTACTCGCTCCGAGAGCAGGGAGGGCCTTGGCGCGACGATAACATAAGGGGTTGTTAGCGCAAACGCAATAAGTGTCATTGCGAGCCGAAGGCGAAGCAATCTCATTTTTTAGATTGCCTGCCTGCCGGCAAGGCAGGCTTCGTCCTCCGACGTATCGTCGGAGTGTTCGCAATGACAAGTTACTTAGCGCATTTGCATTAGTCAAAAATATATTGGTATATAGGTATCAGGGAAGCCTTAAAAAAGGCGCGGTTCCTTCCGCTGTAAACCTGCCCTTTTTCTTTTAAGGAAAAGGGAACTCTTTCGCAAGTTGTTAAAGCCACTGTCCTTCGATATGCTGTCAAAGGGCGGGAAGGCGGACGGAAGAGCTAAGGTAGCCAGAAGACCTGCCTATATGCTCAATTAACCCAAATTTTGCATTAGCAAAATTTGCCCGAAGGGCCGACCAATTAAATCCATCCGGATTTAATTGTGCTTGTCGGGGTAATCCCGATAGGGTTTCTATTGTAAAATTCGGGATTAATTTTATTTTAAGGAGAAAGATAAAATGGTCAAGTTCGCGCATTCTTTGATTTTAGCGGTTATTTATTGTTCTATTATGTTTGTAAATTTAGTTTTTTGCGAAGAGCCTATAGGGGTGGAGCTGGAACAGATAATCATTACGCCTCTTGGGACGGAACAAAGGTATGGAGAGGTTTCGAGGGCCGCGGATGTAATTCACTATAAAGGAGCTGATTCGGCTTATTCACAGACCATATCAAGGCCTCTTAGCAAGCTGACTTCGGTTTCGGTTATCGATTACGGTTCGCTTGGGGCGTCGAAGGCGGTCAGTATTCGCGGCTCAAGCGCTCAGCAAGTTTTGGTATTGATTGATTCAAGGCCGATAAATGATCCCCGGAGCGGACAGGCGGAATTGCACAAGATACCCGTTGACGCTATAGACAGAATAGAGGTGATAAAGGGGCCTGCTTCTGCGATATACGGCTCAAGCGCAATAGGAGGGGTAATAAATGTAATAACGAAAGTGGCGTCTAAAAAGCCAAAGACGACTATAGAATCCAGTTTTGGCGCTTTTAAGACATTTCATGAATCTTTATCTAATTCTGCGACCGTAAAAGATTTTGGCTATTACTTTAATTATACTTACGACTCATCTTTGGGGCATAGGGACAATTCACAGTATCGGGCCGATAACTGGACAACCAGATTAAATTACCGCGTCGCCGAAGACAACACGTTGTTCTTTGACGCCGGATATTTTGAGGATAAAGGCGGCGCGCCCGGAACAGTAGCAGCCCCTCAAGTGGATGATTTTCAATTCGACGCGAATAATTATCTTAATTTGCGCTGGTCCGCCGAGTTATTCGAAGACGCGAAGATAAATATAAACGGTTACCAGAATACCGATCGGCTGGACTTTGTAAACTCGTATAATCCATTGAGAAAAGATAGCGCATGGTCCCGGGTCAGGGGGATTGTTTTTCAGTATACGCAGGAATTTTTCGACGTCTATAAAATGATCGTTGGTTTTGACGGCAAAGACAATAAGATAAATTCCTCGACTGCGAAAAAACATAGATATGTAGTTCGCTCGCCGTTTTTGCAAAATGAGGTTTCGATCGGTAAGGATTGGAGCCTGAATTTTGGAAGTAGATGGGACGATTATTCGAATTTCAAGAAGGAGCCCACGCAAAGCGCCGGTCTTGCCTATAAAGTTAATGATATGGCGAAACTCAGGGTTAATTACGCCAAAGGATTTCGCGCCCCGACGTTTAATGACCTTTATTGGCCTTCCAGCCGTTCTTCAAGCGGCAATCCGGATTTGACTCCGGAAAAGAGCTGGACATGGGAGGGAGGTTTTGATATCGAATATCCGAACGAGCTGGAGATAAGCGCCACTTATTTTACGAATAAATTAAAAGAACTCATAAACTGGTCGCAGGGAGATGATCGGGTTTGGAGGCCTTATAACGTCAATTCCGCCAAGATAGACGGCGCTGAATTTAAGACAGTCGTTCTTTTATTAAAAGACCTCAAGCTAGATATCGGTTATACATACTTGAATCCTATGGACACTAACCTTGACAGGTATTTAACGTATAGGGCGAAACATAAGTTAGATTTTGGCTTGACTTATGAGGCCGAGAAGCTAAATGTTAAATTATGGGGAGAATCGTTAGGCAGAAGATACGTAAATACGTCAAATTCAGAACTTCTAAAGCAGGATTTGATTATGTATCTCGACACTTCTTACAAGGTTAATAATAATTTGACTGGCTTTGTCTCAATTGATAATATGTTTAACAAGAAATATCAAAGGATATCGGGTTATCCTATGCCGGGTTTTTCCGTAAAAGGAGGATTAAAAGCTGACTTTTAATTTTGCTATGGAAATGAACCGCTCTTTCGCGCTGGCGTTATTTTTGTCACTTGTTTTTCATAGCGCATTATTGGTTAATTGGCCTTTTTATGGTCATCTAAAGATGGATAAAAATAAGTCCAAAGATAAGATAGAGATAACATATCTTAAGATGAAAGATATTAAGACGGAGGCGGCCTTAAAGAAGGAGCCCGAGATTGCCGCGCAGAAGTCTCAAGCGCAGCCGGAATTTTCTAAACCGCTTAAGATGATCGAAAACAGACCGCCTTCAAATTTACAACCGCGGCAAGCCGACGAAACTTTATCGAAGCAGGATACCCAAGAGAATAAAAAAAAGGCTGTCGCGCCGGAGAAGATCTTGCCGGAGGTAGCGCCTATGGCAGTTAGCAAGCAGGCCGTAGTGAATAAATCCGAAGCGAAAACGTCAGTGGATATGGGAGACATTCATTCGGTTCCGGCTTCTTACGCCCATGCAGTTCGCGCGAGGATAATAAAGAGACTGGACTCCTCTGATGTTGATGGAGATGGAGATGTCTTTATGCGCTTTATCATTGCTTCGGACGGCAAACTGATTCAACTTAGCGTTGTTGACGAAAGATCATCCAAGAAAGGTTTATTGAGAGTGCGGGCTTTTGAGGCCATAAAAGATTCGGCCCCGTTTCCCGCGTTTCCCGCGGGCGTTGCGGTGAAAGAAATAGTTTTTACGTGCCAGATCTCTTTTCGGAGCAAGTAGGGGCGAACGGCCGGTCGCCCCTACTTGCTTGCCGGCTTGACACAGGCGCAAAAAACCCTTGACAAATCCCATTGACGGAGTTAACCTAATCCTTAATGAAGACGGCTTTACCATCATAGATAACTTCACAAATGGCGGGAAAGGAGGTTGATGCAATCCGATAGCCGGAGGTTATCCTAACCTATGATGA
>JAZDOX010000039.1:0-8261 GCA_043798215.1 Candidatus Omnitrophota bacterium
GAGGCAAGCCGACACCTGTCTGCGTGCCTGCCTGAGCGCGAACGCTCGCAGTCAGGCGGAACGCACAGGCAGAGGCAGGCCTGTCTGCCCTCGGCTTCGCCGAGAGGCGAGCCGACAGGCAGGCATATCCATAGTTCTCGACTCGCCAATGGCCTCGCTCGAATAGTATAAAATTTATGTTGCAATGCGCTTGAGCGTATTTTGGCCTAAAAATTATCCTATCCGTTAATAAGAGCGGCATATTTAACATAGGGGGGTTGGTGGTGAAAAAAAATTCAGTAAGAAGTCGCAAAAAAATAACAGGTTCGATTCTGTTTCTGTTATTTTTGTCATTAGCATTGTGCGGTTGCGCCGATTTGAAATCCATCCGCGATTTTTCGGATATTTCTTCGGAATCAGCGATTTATACGGCATTTGCCGGAGATTATGTAAAGTCGCTTGAAAGGCAGAAAGGCTATCAAAGCTGCGCTGAAGAGAAGGAAAAACTCGATAAAATAATAGAAAGACGCAAAGCGCAGCTTTCCGGATTGCTGGCGATTCATAAAGAGGTGTCTGATTATATGAGCGCCCTGGGGCAGCTGGCCTCCGACGAAATTATCTCTTACGACAAGTCTTTGGATGAGATGCATAAAAAGATGGAAAAGATAAAAGATGAAAACGGAAAACCTATATTCGAAAAAAAGGATATGGACGCTTTTGGGGCCTTATCCAAGCTATTGGCCAAAGCGGCTACGGATGCTTACAGGCAAAATAAGTTGAAAGAAATAATAGGATTGGCAAATAACGATTTTCAGGAACTTATAACCGCGCTTAAGAAATGCGTTGAAGGCGGCTATATCGAGTCGTTGAAGAATGAAGAGGAGGCGGTTAAAAAGTATTACGGAAAGATCCTTAAAACCGCGGAAAACAATCCTCCCCAGGATGCGGCAATCGAGCTATTACGGGATAGATTTGTTGAAAAGAAAGACGCTGTTGACGCGAAAATTAATGCCGCGGAATCGTACGTTAAAATATTGGACAAAATTGGGAAAGGCCATCAACTCTTATATGACGATAGGAACGACATCTCCTCAAGACTGTTGCTATCAAACATAAAGGGGTATAGCAAAGATATATCCAATCTCTACAAATCCGTGAAAGAGATAAGAAAGGAAGATATAAGATGAAGCTGACGGAAGAAGAAGCAAGGCAATTGGCCAAATCTTTCAGGGACTTTTCCGTATCATTAGGAGATTTCAGATTCGGCAATTGGGCTGATCTATCCGAAAAAGAACGCAAAACCATCGAAGGTATGGAGTGGAAGCTTCTAAATTATTCCTCGGATTTTACCACCAAAACCGTCGGGCTTATATTAGATGACGCCGAAGGCAGTTTAAAAAGTTTACAGCAAGCTGCCGGCAAGGCGAAGAAAGCTATAGCGAACATAAAAACCGTTAAGAATATCATCATTATCTCGACTTCTATTATGGAACTGGGGGTTGCGGTTGCTTCAAAAGATCCTAAAGTTGTCGCTTCAGCGGTAAGAAACGTCGTTAAAACGGTAAATGAGGCGCGGAAAAAGTAGCTTGGAAGTTATGAACCGGTTTTTTGAAATTCAGATGGAATAAAAAAGGGGGAGTTTTAATATGAACCGCTTTGGGTTTGTGCTCGTAGAGCTTATGGTGGTCATCGTTGCGCTCGCTATCGTTGTTTCCCTTATGTTTATGGTGAAACCTTCTTATAATAAAATGCCGCCTAAAGCGACTATTTCAAAGGGGGATTATGCCGTAGTAAAGGTTTTTTACGCCACCGATCGGAATAGGACTTTAGATGCCAAACCTTCCACGATGTATGGCAACGACAGGGCGGAAATTAGCTATGGGACCTGCGAAGTAAGCATTCCCAGTGACCACCGGATGGGTGAATTGGAAGCTCCCTCAATTTGGAGATTGGAGTTTCGCGAGGATCCCGAGAAACACGTTGTTTTATTAGAGGTTTCCGCGGAAGACAAAGATAGCTATTTTTCCGAAGTGGCCTCTCGCGTGCGCGAATCATCCAAGAAAAGCGCGTTTATATTCGTCCATGGTTATAATGTCACATTCGAGAATGCCGCGCGCAGAACCGCGCAGATGTCCTATGATCTCGGCTTTGACGGGGCGCCGGTATTCTATAGCTGGCCGTCTCAAGGGACGGTGACGGGATATACGGTGGATGAAACTAATATCGAGTGGACGCGAACCGACCTGAAACGCTTCCTGGAGGATTTTTCCGCGCGCACCGACGCGGAATGTATCTATTTGATTGCCCACAGTATGGGAAATCGCGCCCTAATCCAGGCCTTCGCTGATGTTATTGCCGAAAAGCCCGATTTGATAGGACGATTCCGCGAAGTTATTCTTACCGCTCCAGATATAGATGCCGAGGTATTCAAGAGAGAGATAGCGCCTCGCATAATCGGCCAAAAGACGGGGATTACCCTGTACGCTTCTTCCGAGGATAAGGCGCTTCAGGCTTCAAAGACATTTCACGGCTATCCCAGGGCCGGCGACAGCGGTTTGGGATTGGTTGTTATGCCCGGCATAGAGACGGTTGACGCCACGAATGTTGACACGAGTTTTTTGGGGCATTCATATTTTGCCGAGTCACGCTCCGTCTTGTCCGATATCTTTTACTTGATACATGATGGAAAGCGCGCGGATGGCCGGTTTTCTCTGAAGTCCGCCGAGACGCCGGACGGCCGATACTGGACATTCAAGCAGTGAACCCAGTTAGATAGTGGACATCTAACTGGGGTGAAGGAAACAAAAAAAGAGGACTCAAAAGACAGTGGCTATTTACGGCAAACTCGACGATATCTTAAGGCAGGATATATCTAACGTAAGAATTAAAGAGGGACTTCGGTATTTATGCGGCGTAGAGAAAGGCTTTTTAGCTGATAAGCCGGTCGGTTATGTTGAGAAAGTTGAAATTTCCGGACGGAATATATACGCAATGCATCAGGTAAACCAGACGAAGCCCGCTAAAGAAGCGCGGTTAGAGGCGCATCGCGAATACATAGATTTACAGTATGTCTGGGAAGGGCAGGAAGTTACTGAACTTTCGATAGATAATGGGTACATTGGAGGGCGCAGATTTGAGCCTGATGCAAGGCGCGACGACGAAGGCGTAGTCAACGCACTACGCCGAGGAGGAGCAACGAAGCAGCAGGCCGAAGATGCACCCTCCCCAAAGGGGCCGGCCGATTTTGGGCTGCGACTGCGTCGCTCGTCGCTTACGTGCCGCAAAGGGCACGCCACGCTCCTCGTCTCCTTGTCTCGCTCCAAAATCGTCTCAGCCAATGCGCCCATTATCTATCGAAGGCTCAGTAAAACGATAACCGGTAGGGACGGCTTGAGAATTCTTACCCCTTATGATAAAAAAAGAGATGTCGAATTTTTCGAATATTCCCGCGCGGCGTCTCTGGTTATGAAACCGGGGACACTTGCTATCTTTTATCCTTTCGATGTTCACGCTCCGGGCATTATCTTTAAGCGCCGGCAATTAGTTAGAAAGACAGTGGTGAAAGTGAGAGTACAGAAAAAGAGGGCGCCTTGCAGTTTAATGAGCTGCGGAGATTATCCGTAGGAGACTGAACATAAGCGGGCTAAAAGGAGACGGCCCCAAAGAGGTGGTTGACGCTTATAAAAAAGGTAAATATAAACCCACGGATGCTCCGAGCGTAGGTTCAAAGTTCGGCATGCCGGGTAAGAGTAGTTAAAAAAGGGAGGAAAATGAAAATGCCATTCTTCGAACCGTTAGAAAAGATGGATCCTAAGCACGTTGATTTGGAAAGGGCAAGAAAATCTCTTCGCGAAGAACTTGAAGCAATTGATTTTTATCAGGAAAGAATAGATGCTACGGATGATGAATCGCTTAAAAAGCTGCTTACGCATAATATGAATGAAGAAAAAGAACATGCGGCAATGCTTATGGAGTGGATCAGGAAAAATGATCCGGCGCAGGACAACGCGTTTAAAGAGCACGATTAGGAATCGAAAAGGAGGCGTCGGTTTATGCTGAGGTTTTTTGTTATAGCTCTGGGCGGCGCGATAGGAACTCTCGCGCGCTACATAATGGGCGTTTAATGGTTACTAAAAAACGAACATTTGGGGAGAAATAGGCCACCCGTTCTTAATTAAACCGAAAGAGAATTCCTTTAAAATAGCGGAGCGCCTCTTCAGCGGCGTGTTCCCGAATTACATAGCGCATTACAAGGCCGGTATATTTTGGTATAATAGCGCAAAGAAAACGAACTTAAAGGCAATTATAAGGTTGGAGTATCAAGGTATAAATTATGAATGGCAATATTAGATTTCAAAATTGGGATTTTGATTATACTGGTTGTTCTCAAGAGGCGCTTTTTGAGAAGCTCAAGACGTCTTCAAGAGGTCTGAATGAGCAGGAAGCTATCAAGAGGTTAGAGGAGTACGGCTACAATGAGCCCGCCAGAAGAAAGAAACGAGCCATCCTTCTTCAAATCCTCTCAAAATTTATCAATCCTTTGGTTATCGTCCTTTTGATTATTGCCGGTTTTTCTATTTTCTTTGGCGAGAAGGTAAGCGCGGTCTTAGTGATTGCGATGGCTTTCATCAGCGTATTTTTGTCTTTTACTCAGGAACACCGCGCAGGGAAAGAAGCTGAGCGTTTGAGCGAAATGGTGCGGGCGACTTCGACCGTCTACAGAAACGGAAAGCCCAAAGAAGTATCTATACGGGAGATCGTTTTCGGCGATATTGTTGATTTGTTTGCCGGAGATATGATTCCTGCGGATTTAAGGATTATTTCCTGCAATGACCTTTTTATAAATCAGGCGTCTTTAACCGGAGAATCATTTCCTGTTGAAAAGACATCCGAGATCATTAATTCCCAGAAACACTCTCCTGCGGATTTAACCAATGTCGCTTTTATGGGATCAAACGTGATAAGCGGGACAGGGCTCGGCGTCGTAGTAAAAACGGGTCTTGCGACACAGTTTGGCGAACTCTCGCGGAAGTTATCCACCGTAACCGTTGAGAGCAGTTTTGATAAAGGCATAAATGAATTTACGTGGCTTATGATTCGCGCTATGTTTGTGCTGGTGACCGTAATCTTTGCCATAAACGCTTTCTTGAAGGGAAATACCATTCAGGCGATAACGTTTGCTTTATCAGTGGCGGTTGGACTCACCCCCGAAATGCTTCCTATGCTGGTGGCAATTAACCTTTCGAAGGGCGCAATCGCCATGTCCAAGAAGGATGTTATTGTAAAGCGCTTAAATGCCATTCAAAACCTCGGCGACATGGATATGCTTTGCACCGACAAGACAGGGACTTTGACATTAGACAAAATCGTCATGGAAAAACACTGCGATGTGGTGCGTAAAGAAGATGACGACGTGCTGCGTTTTGCGTATATAAACAGTCGCTATCAGACCGGCTTGAAAAATATTTTAGATAGGGCGATTCTTAAACATGAGAAGTTTGTTGTAAAACACTACAAGAAGCTTGACGAGATCCCTTTTGATTTTTCCCGAAAATTAATGTCGGTGGTGATTGAGAATGACGGTAAGCACAGGCTTATTGCCAAGGGCGCGCCTGAAGAGATATATAAAAGGTGCATAAAGTTTGAGCTTGAAGGCGAGGAGCTTGATTTAGACGCCGGTAATTTAGTGCTTCAGGAGTTAAAAGAAGAATGCGACAAGTTGAGCGCTGAAGGTTTTAGAGTTTTAGCCATTGCGTATAAGGATTTTGACCAGCCAAAAGATAAATATATAAAGGATGATGAAGATGGGCTGACCCTTAAGGGATATATCGCTTTTCTTGATCCTCCAAAGCCAACCGCTAAAAAGACCATCGAAACGCTCAAGAATCTTGGAATAGATTTTAAGGTTTTGACGGGTGACAACGATCTGGTTACTAAAAAGATATGCGGCGAAGTCGGATTGGACGTAAAAGGCCTTGCCATAGGCGAAGAGGTGGAGAAAGCGAGCGATGAAGAATTGCGGGAGATGGTTAAGAAAACAACGGTTTTTGCCCGGCTTTCGCCGCTTCAAAAAGAAAGAGTAATCCGCGCATTGCGTTACAACAAACATATCGTAGGATATCTCGGAGACGGGATTAACGATGCCCCCGCCTTAAAGGCCGCCGATGTCGGCATTTCCGTAAATAACGCCGTGGATATAGCAAAAGAATCAGCCGATATTATCCTTTTAAAGAAAAGTCTTTTGGTTCTTGAGGATGGGGTTATGGAAGGAAGAAAGACATTCGGCAATATTCTTAAATACATCAAGATGGGATCAAGTTCCAATTTTGGAAATATGCTTAGTATGACAGGGGCTAGTTTATTTTTGCCATTCCTGCCGATGCTGCCCATACAAATACTTTTGAATAATCTGCTCTATGATATTTCACAGATCGCCATACCATCCGACGATGTTGATAAAGAATATTTGTTAAAGTCAAGGCCCTGGAACGTAAATTACATCAAAAAATTTATGATTACGCTTGGTCCCGTAAGCTCCCTGTTTGATTTTATAACCTTTGGCGCGCTCTTATGGATATTTCACGCCCCGCCGGAACTTTTTCATACCGGTTGGTTTTTGGAATCGCTTTGCACGCAGACTTTGGTAATACACATAATCCGGACTGGGAAAATTCCTTTTATTGAAAGCAGGCCAAGCCAGTTTTTGATGTTTACCTCCATTTACATAGTGACAATAGGATTAATTATCCCGTTTATTCCGCTTGGCAGGCATTTTGGTTTTGTCACCCCGCCTCCCGCATACTTCATAGCTTTAATCGCGATTGTAACTGCGTACTTATTTATGATGCAACGGGTGAAAAGCTGGTTTATCAGGAAATATGGCTATGAGTAAGAAAGCGCGCCGAAATAAGCCACAGTTTTCGTAATTTCAAGAGATGAAAACAAAAAGAGGGTCTTTTATGAATAAATTAAAGCGATATTTTATTACCGGGCTGCTTACAATCCTGCCGATTTTTCTCACCCTGTATCTTTTTTTCATTGTTTTCAGATTTATTGACAGCATTATCGGCAGAATTATCAACAATTATTTAAAGGCAACCTTTGGTTTTTTTATTCCCGGATTAGGTTTTATTGCGGCAATCTTGATAATTTTAGCGGCAGGATTTATCGTTTCGCACTTATTGAGCAAAAGGACGCTTCCTTTAATGGAAAGATTGTTCCTTAAGCTTCCCGGGGTCCGGCAGGTATATCCGCCCATTAAACAAATAATCGGTTTTATTTTTTCCAAGGATAAGACTGCGTTCAAAAAGGTGGTTTTGGTGGAATATCCTTCGAAAGGAATTTGGTCGGTAGGTTTTATGACCAATGAAGGTTTTAGAGAGGCGCAGGAATTAACGGGCCATGAGCTGGTGCATGTGCTTGTTGCCTCAACCCCCAGTCCGTGGAGCGGATTTCTCATCTTAGTTCCCAAAAGTTCGGTAAAGTTTTTAGAAATGTCAATAGAGGAAGGAATGAAATTAATAGTATCGGGGGGAATACTTAAACCCTCATAGAGAGCGACATCCAAAAGTTTTTATCAAAACTTTCGGATGGCCGTTGTCCAATTAACAGTAGCACGATGCGCAGTCTTGCCGAGGCTGTATTAGGCAATAGGCTATAGGCGATAGGCTATGGGCAATGGGCGATAGGTGAAAACAAAACCTATAGCCTCTTGCCTATGGCCTCTAGCCTGGGAGAATCCATGGGAAAGGGATTTGAGGACTTACAGGTTTGGCAGAAGGCGAAGGATCTTGCGGTTTTGATTTACAAGATTACGTCTGATGGGAAACTTTCCAAAGATTTTGGTCTTCGTGATCAGATGCGGCGTTCAGCTATTAGCATACCCAGTAATATTGCCGAGGGCGATGAAAGGGATACGGACAAGGAGTCGGTGCGATTTTTCTATATTGCGAAAGGATCGCTGGCAGAATTGCGGACACAGCTCAGGATTGCGTTAGAGGTTGGGTTTCTGGATAAGGATGAATTTGCCAAGATTGAGCTGGACTGCTCTGAGATTGGCAAGATGTTGGGCGGATTAATAAAGCATAGAAAAGGCGAGATTAGGCTATAGGCAATAGGCTTTGGGCGATAGGATTCGAAACCTATAGCCTATGGCCTCGCGCCTATAGCCTTTTTATTCAGTGTCCTTGGAAGCCGGTGTCGGGTGAGGGTCGGGCGAGGCGCGGGTTGTCAGTGATTGTGGTCAAAAAAATCGATGTCAATGTCAATTCAAACTAGGCAAT
>JAZDOX010000070.1:0-4877 GCA_043798215.1 Candidatus Omnitrophota bacterium
TTCCATGCATGATAGGTATTGGCTATCTTGGCGATGTTTTCATCCTTGAAATCACGGGTGCGGCGATTGATCAAATAACCCAGATTGCGGCTGTCGATAAAAAGAACTTTGTTCTTTCTGCCCTCACCCTGCCCTCTCCCAGAGTGAGAGGGTTGACCTTTACGCGAAAGAAACCAGAGACAGGCGGGAATCTGCGTATTTAGGAAAAGTTTTGCGGGAAGATTGACGATACAGTCGAGCAATCCCGCCTCGATGATGGCTTTGCGGATTTCGCCTTCGCTGTTGGTCTTGGACGTCAAGGAACCTTTTGCCAGGACAAATCCCGCCATACCGTTTGTTGGCGACAGATGATAGATAAAATGCTGGATCCAAGCGTAATTTGCGTTGCCGGCAGGCGGAATACCGTATTTCCAACGGGCGTCGTCTTTCAAAAGATCGCCGGACCAGTCGGAATCGTTGAAAAGCGGATTGGCGATGATAAAATTTGCCTTCAGGTCCTTGTGCGCGTCATTAAGAAAAGACCCTTCGTTGTTCCACTTGACATTCGAGCTGTCTATTCCGCGAATAGCCAGGTTCATCTTGGATAGTCGCCAGATGGTCTGGTTGGATTCCTGGCCGTAGATCGAGATCATATCGCTGGGATCGAGGCTAAGAGCCTTGGATTTCTTTTTGTAGTGGCCTTGATGCACGATGATGAATTTTTCGCTCTGCACGAACATACCGCCTGAACCACAGCACGGGTCAAACACCCGGCCCTCGTACGGCTGGAGCATCTCGACCAACAACTTAACTACGCTGCGGGGAGTGTAGAACTGTCCGCCTTTTTTGCCTTCAGCAAGGGCGAATTGACCAAGGAAATATTCGTACACATGGCCGAGCACATCTTCGCTTTTGGCTTCTGCGGCGCCCAGCGCTATCGTGCCGACAAGGTCGATCAATCCTCCAAGGCTTGCCCGGTCGAGATTCTGTCGGGCAAAAACCTTCGGCAAAACTCCTTTAAGCGATGAATTCTGGCGCTCGATGGCTTCCATAGCTTCATCGACATATCCGCCAATATCGACTTTCTTGCCGTTATCGAGCAGGATCTCGGTCTTCTTGGCGTTGTCGGCGATTCGTTTCCAGCGGGCGATTGGAGGCACGAAGAACACTTTTTCAGCGGTATATTCGTTGGGATCCTCGGGATCGGCGCCTTCGCATTCCCCTTTGCCGCGCACAAGCTTGGAATGCAGGACTTCAAAAGCATCCGAGATGTATTTCAGGAATATCAGCCCAAGCAGAACATGCTTGTATTCCGCGGCATCCATATTCTTACGCAGCTTGTCCGCGGATTGCCAAAGCATGGCCTCGAACGATTCTTGTTTCGAGTCTCTGGCATTAGATCTCTTACTTCTGGGCATATTACCTCCGATAAATCATTGTAATGGCTCATCCACTACATCAACCCTTCATCCGCAAAACTATAGAATTCGCCATCTCCAATTATAACATGGTCAAGAAATTTTATTTTCATTAAATTCGCGGCGGTAGATAAATCGGTTGTAAATTGTTTATCATGCGCGCTCGGCATAATATTGCCGCTTGGATGATTATGCGCGCAGATAATCGATGCCGCGAATTTCTGTAAAGCGGTGTGGATTATCTCCCTCACAATAGGCATAGCTTGATTAACCGTGCCTGTGGCCGCGTCCGCAATATCAATAATCCTGTTGTTGCTGTCGAGGTATACAACCTTAAAGACCTCTGTTTTCAAATCCCGCAACTGCGGCATAAGTATATCTACAATATCTTTAGCAGAGGTAATTTTCTGCTTCCCTGTAGACACATCGTCCTGTCGAAACCGTCTGCCGATTTCAAGCGCGGCCTGAATATGGGCAATCTTGGCTCCACCCAAGCCCTTAAACCCTTTCCAATCGCGCGAATCGGTATGCGCCATATTGCGGAATGTGCCGAATTTCTTCAAAACCTTGCGGGCAAGGTCAATGGCGCTGATGCCTTTGGCGCCGGTGCGCAAAAGAATCGCCAGAAGCTCGGAATTGCTCAAAGCCCCCGCGCCTTTTTTTAACAATTTTTCTCGTGGCCTATCGTCTTCCGGCCAGCTTTTAATGCCTGCGGCTTTAACTGCTCTCTTCATTCTTCTCTTCTCTGTTCTTCTCTCAAAAACGGGATTGCGCAGCCTGTTCCGAGCGAAGCGAAGGAATCTCGGTTTGCGGGGCTGCGGGTTTGCTTCGGCCTTGCCTCGCAACCGCTATCGCTCCTCCATTAGACCCTTCTTTTTAACCTATACGGTCTTGTGTTGATACCCGTCTGCGGGACGAAATCCTTTTAATAACATAAACGCGCGACCCGGGCGCAGCATAGCAAGATACGCTACCGAATACGCGACTCCCTCATCAATGGACAGATTCATTTTCGCTGTTTTTAAATCCTTGGCGCATCGCTCGATAAGCTTTCCAACAGCGTCGAGACTCGGCTTTTGTTTCTTAAGCAGGCCCTTGCTTAAATATTCTTCTATAAATTTTTCATAAGACATTTCCATCTCCTATCAGGAAAATTTTGGGATTTTCGAGAAGGTCCAAGATAAAAGGGTCTTTCTTGCGTTTTTTCTTTCCAAATTCGCTCATCGCATATACAGTATAATTAATCTCTCTCTTTATTGTCCTCTCTGCGCCATTAATTTCTTGCGCCAACTTATTTTCATCGGGATTTCCCACAATAAGAATATCCACATCGCTGGTTGCTTTTTCACTTCCCTTGGCGAATGAACCATAAATAAAAGCGGCGTTGATATCTTTAATTTTTTTGAGCGCTTCTTTCAAAATACGCTGTATTCCTATCGTCTTAAATACAATACTTTTCAGCTCCTCGAAAAGCAGATATGACTTATTAACGCAATAATAGGATAAATTGCCTTTTTTATGCAGCGCAAAAACATCTTCTTTTTCCAGCCGCATAAGTTCCTTACGAATCATACTTACCGGAATATCGAGAACGCGCTCAAGCTCTCTTAAATAATACTCGGCGTCAGGATTTGAAAAGTAAAGCTTGAATAACGCCTTGCGCGTCTTTGATTTGAACAAGTAAGCTATATCCATAATTGTAACCTTTTTGTATTACAATTGTAACCTTTTTATGTTACGGCGTCAAAAGAATACTACTGCACTGTAACATTAATTTATGGCAGTTTCTGAAGACAAGCAAGCGCTTATTCTTCGAGCGAATCCGCCTGAGGCGGATGAGTCGAGAAGTTCTGCTTTAGTCCCTGTCTGCGCGCCACGCACAGGCAGGCATATCCATAGTTCTCGACTCGGCCAATGGCCTCGCTCGAACAGTATAAAATTTATGTTACAATGCACTACTGCATTGTAAAATTAGTTTTCACTAATTGTCATTCCCGCAATCTTTTAGCGGGAATCCAGAAATGGACGTGTCTGGATGCCCGATTAAAGCATTCGGGCATGACAAACTGCTAAGAACTAATTTTACAGTGTACTAGACGGTTCACCCCGTTAGAGATTATACCCCGTCGGACGGTTAGTATCTCTAACGGGGTAGACAGGCGTTTTCTGGGGTGTTCTGCGGGTGTCAGGGATGGTCAAAAAGGGCGTTTTTTAGTGACATGGATTGACATAAATCTGTCACAAAAAGTATATAGTTTTTGTGACAGCAGAAATGCGCCTTGCTAATGTTCAGTTTGCGCTAATGTTCACTATTTAGTGAACATTAAAGAGATTTGCGAGCTCAGGTTTAGAGTTGTGCTTCAATGACCAGTATTTGTTTACAAAATGGCAGTATTCCAAACCTTTAAAAAATACTGCGTGCGGCGGTTTTTTATTGACTCTTGGTAGTATTCGTGCTATAAGATGCAATATGCGCAAATAAGGAAAATGACTATGCTAACCACAGGAGATAGGCATATGGATATCATAAAAAAATTAGAACTGTACCGTCTTGAAAACAAGATTACTCAACAGGATTTAGCTAAAGAGCTGGGCGTTGCTTTTTCGACCGTGAGCCGCTGGTTTAACGGCAAGACCGTTCCCAGCAAGATTCAGCAATATCACGTTGAGAAGTATTTAACCCAAAAGAAAATAACATTTTCGGCTAAGAGCGCAAAAGAGGTCAAGTAAGATGAAATATAAAATCTTTGTCAGTGGTGCACAAAAAGAGTTAAAGAAAGAACGCCGGTCAGTCAAGGAGTTTATCCGTAAGGATGCGCTTTTATCGGAATATTTCGATGTTTTTCTTTTTGAGGATTCTCCCGCCAAGAGTAAATCAGCCGAAACAGCTTATATCGAGGAAGTGCGTAAGAGCGACATTTACATCGGCATTCTCGGACAGCAATATGGCGGCTCCGGAAAAGAAAAGATGTCGCCGACAGAAGCAGAATTCCGCGAAGCCAAGGCGAAACACAAGGAAATATTGGTCTATATTAAAGGTCAAAACACCGCAGATAAGCTCCGTGACGGCGGTATGCAGGAGTTTATAAAGGAAATCAAAAATCCGAAGGCGGGGTACAGTTATAGAAGATTTGATACTGCGACTGAATTGACCAATCTGGTTTACGAGAGCTTAATATCCTTCCTTAAAGAAAAAGGTGAGATTGGGAAGGCAGGATTTGATCAGCGAATTTGCGACGGGGCCAAGCTGTCCGATATTGACGAGAATAAGGTTAAATGGTTTTTGAAGACAGCGCGGTCAAAACGCAATTTTCCGCTTGGGATGGATGCTTCCGTAACTGACATTTTTATTCATTTGAAACTACTCAAAGACGGAAAGCTGACTAATGCCGCAATTTTATTATTCGGGAAGAACCCTAGAAAATTCTTTGATCAGGCAAAGATCAAATGTGTGCAGTTGCCCAGCACTGAGGTCGTGAA
>JAZDOX010000116.1:0-3181 GCA_043798215.1 Candidatus Omnitrophota bacterium
CTGTACCACCATGGTACTGACCGTACCTTTGGTATACAGTTTACCTTATGATCATATAGATCACAAAAGGTCGCAAGCCTTATAGGCTTCTTTTACGACCTCCTCGGAAGGGAGGTTTCTTTTTCATATTACCATTCTGAGCCCTTCGGCTTCGCTCAGGACAAGCTCCGCGAAGAATCTATTATCTCGCCGAGATTCTTCGGCCGGAGCCTGCGCCAAGCTAAGCGAATGCGGCCTCAGAATGACAGTCTTTCGGAGCTTTTGCAATGATTTCACTTCTTATCCTTTTTATCCTCATCCTCGGCGCGGTATTCGGCGTCTATGATGTCTTCTTTTTTGCCGCTCTCGGGTTCACCTTCGCCCGATTTGGCGCTCTCGGCTTCGGGGCTAGGCTGGGCGTGCTGTTTTTGCTGGGCGGATTTATATATCTCCTCGGCGAGTTTGTAGGAAGCCTGCGTCAACTCCTCGGAGATTTTCTTGATATTGTCGTTATCGGTTCCCTTAAGGGCCTCTTTAAGCTCATTTATTTTTGTCTCAATCTTGCTTTTATCTTCGCCGCCTATCTTATCGCCATATTCTTTCAGCGATTTCTCGGTCGTATATACTAATGTGTCCGCCTGATTGCGAACCTCGACTTCCGCTTTTCTATTCTCGTCTTCTTTCGCGAACTGCTCGGCCTGCTTGACCATTCTATCTATTTCTTCCTTGGAGAGTTTCTTCGGAGCGGAGATCTTGATAGATTGTTCTTTGCCTGTGCCTAAATCCTTGGCGCTGACGTGAACAATGCCGTTGGCGTCTATGTCAAAAGAGACCTCTATCTGCGGCATTCCTCTTGGGGCAGACGGTATACCCATCAGATCAAAGCGCCCGAGTTCAACATTGTCATTAGCCATAGGCCGTTCACCCTGCAAAACGCGAACGGTTACCGCCGGCTGGTTATCCGCGGCTGTTGAAAATATCTGACTCTTTCTTGTCGGAATAGTCGTGTTTCTTTCTATCAATTTCGTAAACACCCCTCCTAACGTCTCTATACCCAATGATAATGGGGTAACATCCAAAAGCTGTATATCCTTTATCTCGCCTTTCAAGGCGGCGGCCTGTATTGACGCGCCTAAAGCGACGCATTCCATCGGGTCTACGCCGCGCTCGATCTTTTTTCCGACGTAATCCTCGACAAATTTCTGGATAATGGGCATTCTCGTGGGACCTCCCACCAGAATCACCCTGTCAATATTGGACATAGAGAGTTTCGCATCTTTTATGGCGCTTTCCATTGGGGCGCGGCATCTATCTACTATAGGCAGGATAAGCTCTTCGAGCTTGGCGCGCGTTATAGTGTGAGTGAAATGCTTCGGACCTGTCTGGTCGGCCGTTATAAACGGCAGATTTATATCTGTGGTAAGGCTGCTTGAGAGCTCGACCTTCGCCTTCTCGGCGCCTTCGCGCAGTCTCTGAATGGCCATCTTGTCGTTTCTTAAATCAATGCCGTTCTCTCTCTTGAATACTCCGACCAAATAATCTATAAGCGTATTATCCATATCGGTCCCGCCCAATTGAGTGTCGCCATGAGTGGATAATACCTCGAAACCGCTGGCCTTTTGATCCTTGTCATACCACATCTCCATTATGGTTACATCCAGCGTCCCGCCGCCAAGGTCAAATACCATAATCTTTAATTCCTTATCCGCCTTATCTATTCCATACGCCAGGCACGCCGCCGTCGGCTCGTTTATTATGCGCAAGACCTTTAGTCCGGCAATCTCTCCGGCGTCTTTGGTTGCCTGTCTCTGGTTATCGTCAAAATAAGCCGGGCAGGTTATAACGGCTTCGTTTACCGTATCGCCCAGATAAGCCTCGGCATCCTGCTTTATCTTCTGCAAAATAAAAGCCGATACCTGCTGAGGCGTATATTCCTTGCCATAGGCCTTGAACTTAAAGTCGGTTCCCATCTTTCTCTTCGCGGCCATAATTGTGCCTTCCGGGTTTATCGCCGCCTGACGCCTGGCGGGCTCGCCCACCAAACGCTGACCATCTTTTGTAAAAGCAACGTAAGACGGAAACGCCTTTCCGCTGGCCACACCGGCTCCTTCAGCCGAAGGTATTATCGCAGGGCGTCCGCCCTCAAGTATCGCCGCCGCCGAATTTGAAGTTCCTAAATCAATTCCAATAGCTCTTGCCATCTTCAACTCCTCCATTTTTGTTATTTTTTATCACGCTTTAGAAATCCACCAACATTACGTCATCGTCCGGCTTGACAGGACGATCCAGACATCAAACAAAATGTTATAACGTGTCTGGATTCCCCGATCAAGTCGGGGAATGACAGGCCTTGAAGTTTAATTTTTGCTTTCTATTTAACCTAATCCTCGCAGGTGTCTTCCTTAATCTCCGGCGATTCCCAATCCAAATCCTCGCCGCTTTCGGCCTTCCTTCTGGAAACCTTTACAACCGCCGGCCTCAATACCTTTCCATTGAGCCCGTAACCTTTTCTTAATACCTCGACAACCGTATTGTCGGGATATTCATCGGTTTCAATATGCGTAACCGCTTCATGCCGTTCGGGATCAAAGGGCTGCCCCTTCGGGTCAATCTTCGTCAAACCGTTATCCTCGAGAGTTGATTGAAAATGCCGCCTTATCATCTCAACTCCCTGAAGCAGCGCCTTTACGTCATTTGAATTCTTCGCGGAATCCACCGCCCTCTCGAAATCATCCATCACATTAAGCAAGCTTATGACGAGATTCTCGTTCGCGTACTTTATAAAATCAAGACGCTCGCGATCAAGCCTCTTCTTGTAGTTCTCGAAGTCCGCCTGAAAACGAAGCATCTTGTCAAAACATTCATCGGCTTTCGCGGCCTTCTCCCTAAGGGCTTTTATCTCTTCGTCCGGGATCTTGGCCTTCTTGTTGCCGCTCTTATCATCGCCTTCATTAGGCTCTTTCTTTAACTTCTCGCCTTCCAACTTGACACTCCTGTATTTTGCATTTTTCTTCGTTACTATCTAAATAAATATTGTCATTCCCCGCCTTGCAGACTGGGTCACAATGTAGTTGCTCGATTTATCGAGCACAACATATCGGCCCAATAAATTGGGCAGCTACAATGGAAAATAATGTAGCCTGCCGATTCATCGGCAATTGATATTGGCCCAATAAATTGGGCAGCTACAATATGTTGATCT
>JAZDOX010000111.1:0-5878 GCA_043798215.1 Candidatus Omnitrophota bacterium
TGTAAGCGTAATAATTAATGTAATATTTACGCGCTCTGTTTTAAGTATTTTTTCGCGGCGACGTTCGTCCGCCTCAGGCGGACTTACTCGGCGTAAATTTTTACGTTCCGCTTTCAGCGGAATCCAAGCCGCAAAAATTTACGTACGCGCCGCTCAAAAATGCCTAATTCACTCGCTTTCACTTTATTTAGCGTTTGCATTGGTTCATAGTTTTTAGGGATGTTACATAGTTTGTTTTGAGGAGAAGATGAATATTTTGCTTATTACAAGTCATTTAAGAATAGGGGGCATACCGGTGTATGTGGTTACTCTCGCTAATTATCTCCATAAGAGAGGACATCGCGTTTTTGTTGTCTCCGGAGGCGGAGAACTCGAAAAAGAGATTATTGCCGGAGTTGAGAATTTGCATTTGCCGCTTGACGCAAAATCAATATTAAGCCCAAAGATTTGGTTTGCGCTCCCCGCGCTTTTCAGGCTGATAAGGAAAGAAAAGATAGACATAATTCACGCTCATACGCGCGTAAGCCAATTTGCTTCCTGGCTTACATCGAAGATAACAGGCGCGCCTTATGTTATTACATGGCATGGTTTTTACCGCCCGCATCTTTTCCGGAGGATTATCCCTTGTTTTGGAAATATAACCATAGCTATCAGCCAATCAGTAGCGTGCTATTTAGAAGAAGATTTTGGAAGAGATAAAGATAAGGTCAGGCTGGTTTTTAACGGTGTGGATGTCTCGAAATTCATAAATGATTATTCGCCGGAGGAGAAGAAAGCCATAAAGAGTAAATACGGACTGGGAGAGGGGCCGGTTATCGGCATTGTTTCAAGGGTCTCTTTCGAGAAAGGACACACATTTCTTCTTGAAGCCTTTAATAGCCTGTTAGCCGAGGCGCCCGGCGTCCAGCTCGTTATAGTCGGCAGCGGCAGGCTGAAACCCCTTCTTGAGAAAAGGATAGCTGAACTTCGGATAAAAAATTCCGTTTTTTTCTTTGAGACTTTAAAAACAAGGGAGTTTTTTGGTATAATGAATATCTTTACAAGGCCGAGCATTGAGGAGCCGTTTGGTTTGGGGGTTGTAGAAGCTATGCTTATGGGTTTGCCGGTTGTCTGCACAGATGTGGGCGATTTCAGGTTTATGCTTGATGAAGGCAAGGCTGGGATTTTAGTTTCGCCAAGCGATAGTGAAGGGCTAAAGAGATCTCTGCTAAAAATTTTGACGGATCCGGTTTTGGCCAAACGCTTGGGCGCGGCGGCCAGAGACTACGCGATGGTTAATTTTTCGGCGGACAGAATGGTTTCGGAGATCGAGAATGTGTATAAGGAAGCCGTTGGAAACTGTTTACCCCGTTAGAGAAAGCCGCTGATTTTAATCGGCGGTTATCTTTACTTAAAGCCAATAGTGATTTAATGCCATCGTCGGCACAGACCGTTAGAGAATGTGATTCTCTAACGGGGTTTATCTTGAAATTTAATGTCGAGTGCAGATAGAAATCAAGAATTTGCAGGGACAGGGCCCTCGGCTTCGCCGAGAGGCGAGCTGGCCACTGTCCGTTGTTTGTAATTATCAAACATAGTTGGGCGGCCACAGGGGGCCGCCCCTACGTTGGCAAAATCAAGCGGCGCAGATTATACGGGGTTAGAGATGTTAAACGGAGAGAAGATGGATAGGATTTTAATTGTGAACGTTAATTGGATAGGAGACGTTCTTTTCTCGACGCCCGCTATTCGCGCTCTCAGGGAATGTTATCCCAAGGCGCATATAGCTTGTGTGGTTGTTCCGCGCTGCAAGGAAATCTTGGAGCTTAGCCCCCATCTGGATGAACTTATTATTTATGATGAAAAAGCCGGCGGCGGACTTGTGGCTAAAATGCGAATGATCGCTTCTCTCAGAGCGCGTCATTTTGATGCGGTATTTTTATTTCACAGGTCCCTTACGCGCACATTAATGGTTGCTCTTGCGGGCATCAGAGAGAGGATAGGCGACTACAATCCCAAGAGGGGATTTTTATTAACCACTAAAGTTAATCTTCAAGAGGCCGGCGCGCATAAAGTAGAACAGTTTTTAAACATAGTAAACCCCGTTAGAGAACCATGTTTCTCTAACGGGGTAAAGAGTAAATGCGATTTGCCTTCCAGCAATAATATGGAATTGTTTATCGGAAAAGACGATGAATTGTTCGCGGAGGAATTTTTAGCTTCCCGCGGCATCAAAGATAGCGACGCTCTTATAGTCCTCAATCCGGGCGGAAATTGGAATCTAAAGCGCTGGCCCGCGGAAAATTTCGCGAGCCTCGGCGATAAGCTATCCGAGTTATTCGACGCGCGGATCTTAATAACCGGCGCGGATAAAGACGCGGAGCTGGCCGCTTTTATAGCGGGTTTGATGAAGCATAAACCGATTATCAGCTGCGGCAAGACAACATTAAGGCAATTAGCCGCTTTATTGAAGCGCGCGAATTTGGTTATTTCGAATGATTCGGGGCCGATGCATATTGCTGTCAGCCAGGGCGCTAAGACCATAGCTATTTTTGGGCCGACAGACCCAAAAGCGACCGGCCCTTATGGGGATGGAAAGTACGTTGTTATACATAAGAAGCCACGGGCAAAGAAATGCCGTGTTCCTTGCTATAACCTGCGCTGCGAGGATAATGCCTGCATTAAGGCGGTTTCCGTGGAAGATGTGATACGCGAGGCGAAAATTTTATTGGAATGATAGATAAGACGGCCGTAAAAAAAATATTATTCATTACTTTAAGCAATATTGGCGATGTTGTCTTGACTTTGCCGGTTATGGGGGCATTGAGAGAAAATTTCAGGCAGGCCTCCATAGATGTTATCGTCGGTCCACGCGCGAAAGAAATATTTAAGGATGATCCGAGGATAGAAAAGACGTATATTTACGACAAAACTGATCCGTTCTTAAAAAGGTTCGGATTTTTGTCATTGCTTAAGAAAGGAAAATATGATCTGGTTGTGGACTTGCGCAATAGTCTTTTTGGTTTTTTCGTCGGCGGCAGATTTTGGAATAAACCTTTATTAGGGTTTCGCGGGGATGCCGGCCACAAGATGGATGCTCATTTGCGCAAATTAAGTTTGTTGGGGCTCGAAGCCGTGTCTAAGCCTTATCCCATTTGGATAAGCCGTTCCGACGCCGAGATTGCTTTAAGCCTTTTGAATATGGCGGGGATACGCGATTCGGATAATATCGTTTGCGTCGCTCCCGGAGCCATGAGCCATATAAAAAGATGGCCTGAGGCTAATTTTGCCAAAGTTTGCGACAGGCTTATAGATGAACTTAATGTCAAGATTTTAATGGTCGGCGATTTAGAAGATAAAGAGATTTGCGATAGAATAGCGGATTCTATGAAAAATTCCGCGGTCTCAATCGCCGGGAAAACGAATTTACCTCAGTTGACTTGGTGCCTTAAGCGTTCGCGGCTCCTTATAACCAATGACAGCGCCCCGCTTCATATTGCCGGCTCGGTATTGACGCCTTCGGTGGCTATATTTGGGCCTACCGATTACAGGAAATATGGCCCCAGACAGGGGCTTGGCTTTGCGGCGCATAAAAAACTTCATTGCTCTCCTTGTGAAGCCGCGTTATGTAAATATAATCTTGAGTGTATGAAAGCGATTGGAACTGGCGAGGTATTCGAAATGGCGAAGGAGATATTAAATGAAAAAAAATAAAAGAAGAGACAGAATACTTTTAATCAGGACGGACAGGATAGGCGATGTGATATTGTCAACCCCGGCAATCAAAGCTGTCAGGGACGCTTATCCCGGTTCGCATATCGCCGTTATGGTAAGGCCGTATGCCGAGGATATCGTTGATGGAAATCCATATCTGGATGAGGTTATAGTATATGACAAAGATGGCGAGCATAGAGGGCTCTTGGGAACGCTGCGTTTTGTCCGAGAGTTACGAAGGAGAAGGTTTGATTTGGCTTTGATACTTCATCCGACAAACCGCTCAAACCTCATCCCTTTTTTGGCGGGTATCCCCGAGCGCGTGGGTTATGACAAAAAAGGAGGCATCTTTTTGACGAGGCGGCTCAAGGACACAAAACATCTCGGAGAGAAGCACGAGATAGATTATAATCTCGATGTTTTGCGCGCCATAGGAATAGAGGCCGAAGACAAGACTTTGTATGTTCCGGTTAAGGATGAGGACGAGAAGATAATAGACAGGTTTTTCGCGTTGAATGGTTTAAGCCAGGAGGACGGCATTATTGCGGCGCATCCGGGGGCAAGCTGTCCGTCGAAACGCTGGCCGGCTTACCGTTTCGGGCGGGTTGCCGATGAGCTTATCGAGAGGCATAAATTTAAAGTGGTCATAATAGGCGGCCCTTCCGAAAAGGCGATCGTGAAAGATATGCATATGGCGATGCTCAACGAGCCTATAATACTTTCCGAGGAGCACTCGCTTGGCGAAGTCGCCGCGCTTCTTAAGAGGTGCAGGATCTTTATATCCAACGATTCCGGGCCGGTCCATATTGCCGTTGCCGTTGGGACACCGGTTATCTCGATATTTGGAAGGCTTAATCCCGGGCTCTCGCCCAAAAGATGGGGGCCGGTTGGTCCCAACGACGTCGTTATTCATAAGGACATCGGATGTGGAGAATGCAAAGCCCATAACTGCGAGATAAGTTTCAAATGCCTCGACGCTATAACCGTAGACGATGTCCTCTCCGCCGCGGAAGAATTGTTGAAGAAAGTCGCAACGCCTAAATAAAGACCTATGCGGGGAACGGGCCTGCCCATTCCATATTCGGTTTGTTTGGTTTAAATTATAGGGTCAGGCAGGCCTGACCCCTACACACGATACCGTAGGCTGAAATTGTGAATACATTATGCCCAATCATATTTATAGAATAATTCAAATTGTAGGGGCGGGGTCTCCCCGCCCGAATGAAAATATAAATCCCGTTAGATAATTTTGTTCTCTAACGGGATAAATAATAAAATAATCGGGCGCGGAAACCGCGCCCCTACATTGGGACAAATCATCGCGTATTTTAAATATCAATCTTGCTTCTTGTTCCGCTCGATAAATTCCTTTACAAACGTAAAGGCGCAGTGTATATTTTATCTTAGGGTTTCAATTCAATAACATAAATTACGACGTTCGTCTATTAATTGTTATGATAGAATAATTTTATGGAAAATTTTATGGAAAATAATGTAATAGCATTAACAGTCAGCATCATATCCTTATTTTTAGCAGCCTTATCATTAGGCTGGAATATATATCGAGATATTGTTTTAAAACCAAGAGTAAAGATATCCTTTGGAGTAAGAACGTTAGTACATCCTTCCATTGAAGGTAGGCCAGAGTATTTGGTTATTTCAGCAACAAATTTTGGCCCTGGAAATATAAATTTAAGCATGATTCAAATGAAATACTCTGGATTTTGGCTTTGGTTATTTCGAAAATCTCAATATGCTGTAATTATACACGATTACAAAAATCCTCTGAGCGCCCAACTACCAAATAATGTTAAAGTGGGCAACAAGATAGACCTATTACTACCCTACAATCAAGAATGTTTCTTATCTGCCCCTTGCACTCATATCGGCTTATCAGATTATTATGGCAGAATTCATTGGGCACCAAAGAAAGATATAAAACAAGCAAAGAAAAAATACAAAAAAGATTTTAATAATAAAAACTCATAACTAGAACCGGTTTCATAAGTCGCTATTGCAATCTGTCATTACCCGGCTTGACCGGGTAATCCAGACTTGCGTGACTGGATTCCCCGCTTAAAGCGGGGAATGACGCTTTGTAACTTGAAGCAAAGGGACTTATGAAACTGCTTGTAGTCATTTCACCTGACCTTTTCCGCGGCTTCGCCGCTCCGTAAAACCGCTG
>JAZDOX010000006.1:0-2408 GCA_043798215.1 Candidatus Omnitrophota bacterium
AGCATAAATGGCTTGCTGAAAAGCTCGAGGAATTCTATAGATATTTTGATCCATTCTTGAAAGAGAAGTGAATTGCACATTTTCAAAAATTGTGACAACACAAAAATACAGCTGTTTTTTATGAGTTTGTCTGATAAAATAACGGATTATAAGGCGCTGGCTCGCTGATCATGAGTGTCCTTACTCGGCGCAACCAGCGACCCCATATTTTGTTTCCGCGGTTTTCGACGATGTGGCGCCAGGGATAACGGTATGAAATTGATAGACTTCCGTTATTCAAAGATATGTATCATGTCAAGAACTGACACCATAACCCGCCATAACCCGATGCACCTTATCATTGCCATGCAGGACTATATCCAAAGTCTGATTAACTCCGTCGGAGGAATAGAGGGACATTCCCCAACGGGACACCCTGCGACTCTTTGAAAAATAGTTGAGGGACGCGCTATTCATAGTTCTCGACTCGTCCCGACCGATAGTTGAGACTCACTCGAACAGTATATGGGGAGCGGTATAATTCTTTACAGATTGCGAATCGAATTGACAAAGTGTAAAACTCAATATATACTTGCATTATGATAAAACGAACCATTTCAGAGAAGATCCTTCATTACGCGCGCCGGTATCCGGTAATTACCATCACCGGGCCGCGCCAATCCGGCAAGACGACCTTATGCAAGGCGTTATTCCCGAAGCGGAAGTATTTTTCTCTTGAGAATATTGATACCCGCAACTACGCGAAGAACGATCCGAGGTCTTTTCTCGCCGAGTGCCATAAAGAAGGCGCTATCATTGACGAGATCCAGCGGGTCCCCGAGCTTGTATCGTATATTCAAGAGATTGTAGACACAAAAGACAAGCCGGGCCTTTTCATTCTGACAGGGAGCCAGAATTTTCATCTTTTAAATACGGTGAGCCAGAGCCTTGCCGGAAGGACTGCTTTAGCTGTTCTTTTGCCATTTTCATATGCGGAAATTTACTCTGACAAGGCAAAGCCCATAGATAAGGTTCTTTTTACCGGTTTTTATCCTCGAATCCACGATAAGAAACTTAATCCCACCGAGGCGCTTTCTTTTTATGTAAGCACATACCTTGAGCGGGATATCCGCGCGCTTATTAACGTGAAGGATCTTGCGAAATTCGAGAAATTCATAAAGCTATGCGCCGGAAGAGTGGCGCAGATAGTGAATTTGTCGAATCTGGCCAATGATTGCGGTATTAATCATAGCACCGCTAAAAGCTGGTTAAGTGTGCTTGAGGCAAGCTATATTATATTCTTCGTGCGTCCGCACCACGCTAATTTCGGCAAGAGGCTTATTAAGGCGCCTAAGCTATATTTTACCGATTGCGGACTTGCGGCGTACCTTTTAGATATACAGAATGCCAAACATATTTTACAGCATCCGCTAAAAGGCCCATTATTTGAGAACTTTGCCGTTGCTGAGCTTTTAAAGGCACGGACTAATCAGGGCAAAAACAGCAATATTTATTTCTTCCGCGACAATATTGGTAATGAGGTTGATGTTCTCCTTGAAAATGGCACATCTGTTAAGCCGGTTGAGATAAAGCTGGGAAGCACGATAAACGAGGATTATTTTAAGGGATTGCGATATTACCAGAAGCTGAATAAAAAGAATGCGGTAAGCCAGAAAGGCAATGGTTTGGCATCCAATATAGCCAAAGCCACTAAACCGGCGTTGATATACGGCGGCTTACAAGACCAACATCGCCAGACATCCGATATTTTCAGTTATAGGAACGCCGGAAGCATTAACTCGTAGTTTGATAAAATAGCGGATTAAACGGCGTCGGTTGGCTGATCATAAGTGTTCGGATAGCCCCCCCCAAGCCATCCACCCCATTTATTACCCTCATGCGAACCGAAGCTCAAGCGAGCCACAGGCGTATGAGGGTATTTCTTTGTCTGAGGGAGGAATAATTGTCTTAAATCCCTCAGAAATGGCTAAGTTCACGAAATATTTGCAGAAGTACGCGGATATTCAGCCTCGGACTTATTGGTGGGAATTTCCGTTTTATACGATTATACGGAGTTTCCGGCAAGAGTTCTGCTTAGGAAATCGCCCTGAAGACTTAGATCAGATCACTAAAATAGAGAAAAGGGCATGGGAAAGGCATTTGGCTCACTTAAACCGGTTAGAGCGATTCCCTCTTGATAAGGCTGAATATTATCTATGATTGAAAGAATCTCATGGTGTTAATAGCGTAAGGGGGCTGGCTAAGCTTACAGGAGAAGATTGGTCGTATATTGCCAAAATCATAAGAACCCTTGAGCTGCCCGAAGCCTTAAAAGACTTCTTACGAAGCAATAAAAACGATCCTGCTATTCTTCAGTTCTTCCATCTGCGGAAACTACTTGATATCGTGCGGCAAGGCGAAGAGCGCCT
>JAZDOX010000018.1:0-8125 GCA_043798215.1 Candidatus Omnitrophota bacterium
TCTTCCACGCTGAGCTTTCTCTTCCCGTTCTTCTTAACATTTTCTTCCATCTTATTGCCTCCTTGTATTATTCTATCAGGAGGCCGGACTATACACAACTCCTATACGCTCTTTACTGTCCCTATCGAAAAAAAACCGGGGACACAACCCTGTTTTACCTATAACGTTTGAACTTCAGCGGATGTGCCACAGGCAACATTCGCTGCAACGCCTTATTAGGTATTGTATTAAAATACTATGCCTATGTTAAGTGGCTATAGACATTTGTAATATAGTTTTTGTTTTGTAACTCAGTCGCAAAATCTATTATTTTTACAATAAGATCATATATTTCACTTGATGACACTTCCAATTGGTCCGGATCATACGTTTTAACAATAGAAATATATCCCTTGCCTCTTCGTATTTTCTTATTGTGCAAAGAAGCGCTGTCACTACTAAAGAAATCAGTATCATAATATGAATGCACATAATTGTTTCTTTCTTTTTGAAATAATTCTGATTTTCTCATAATTTCTGAGAATTTATTAATAAGGTCGTCATCTTTTACTCTATACCTAAATATTCCATCCAGTACATCAAGTAAATTATTGAAAGGCAGTTTTGAAGAAATAATTTCACCAATATTGGGATTATTTTTATCGTTCAAGCATGAAAAAAGACAAATCAATTCATGCTCCAATGATTGGAACGCAACAATATATGAACCTAATACAGCATTTGTTGCATCTTTGTTTTTAATTTTATTCATTTTTTTACCTAACCTGTAATATCCAAATTCGTTTTTCACAGCATTTCACGCTGTTCCGATACCATTACAACAATATCCAAACGCATATTTCTTGTAGGGAACGGTCGCGACCGGTCCCTACAATTCCGTCAATTCCAACGGGCCGACACAGAGGTCAGCCCCTACAGTATCGCGTGTAGGGTTCAGGCCTGCCTGAACCGTTAAATTATTCGTCCCTGAAATGTAGGGCGCGTTCCCCGAACGCGCCGCAAGGCGTCGATGCAGGCGTGCCGCATAAATATCTCCCGCCAAAAAGCACGTTGTAGTCTGCCGATTTATCGGCCTAATAGACACGATTAGCTCGATAAATCGAGCAACTACATTGCGACACAATCTCAGAGAACGGGCCCTACAATTAACGGGACGGGCAGGCGCGCCCGATTATTCATTTTTATCAGGGTGTCCCTTTAGGGAACGTCCCCATTATTCCGATCTACGGCCTTGGATGAAATTTCTGGTGTATCTGCTTAAGCCGTTCTTTATTTATGTGCGTGTAAATCTGCGTTGTCGAGATATCTGAATGCCCGAGCAATTCCTGCACTATCCTTAAATCCGCCCCGCGCTGAAGAAGATGCGTGGCAAAAGAATGCCTTAATGTGTGAGGTGTTACCCTCTTTTTTATCCGCGCCTGCCGCACGTAATATTTTATCATCATCCAGAGGGATTGGCGCGATAGCGCTTTTCCCAATCTGCTCAAGAATAAAGCATTGACCTCACCCTTCTTTAAAAACTTCGGGCGCGCGCTCTTAAGATACTTTTCTATCGCTTCCTTGGCTTTACTGCCTACGGGGATTATTCTTTCTTTCTGGCCTTTCCCGATGCACTTGACAAATCCCGAATCAAGATGCAAATCGCTTAGTTTAAGGCCCGTCAGCTCTGAGGCACGCATACCGGTGGCATACATAAGCTCGATGGCAGCTCTATCCCGCAGCCCTTTTTTATTCCGGACATTCGGACAATCCAGTATGGATTCCACCTCGTCCAAATCCAGAACATCCGGCAAAGTCTTCCACAACTTTGGCGTCTCGATAACTGAGGTCACATCTTCTTTTATGTGCCTCTGCGCGGCTAAATACCTGTGAAAGATCTTAATAGCCACAAGATTTCGCGCAATCGAGCCGGCGTTAAGTTTACTGTCTTTCAGGCCCATCAAAAAATTCTGTATATCCTGACGTTGGACGTTGTCAGCGCCAAGGATAGAATGCATTTCAAGAAAATTGGCATACTTTTTTAGATCGCGGCCGTAAGATTCAAGGGTATTTTTACTTAACCCTCTCTCCACAGAAAGGTAGTCCAAAAATTCTCTGATGAGTTCTTTTGTTTGCATCAGCGATCCGTAATAAACGGGTTATTCTGTTTCTCATAACCTATAGTCGTTGATGGGCCATGTCCGGGATACACCTTTGTCGAATCGGGCAAGACAAGCAATCTTTCCTTTATCGCCTTGAACAAATCCGCCTCCGAGCCGTAAGGAAAATCCGTCCTGCCAACGCCTTCATTAAATAATGTGTCCCCGGTAAAAACCAAATCGGCGCATTTGATAGAGATTGATCCCGGGGTGTGCCCCGGCGTATGAATTACCTCGAGACTTAAATCGCCTACGGTTATCTTTTCTCCGTCGTCCAGTAAGCGCGCGGCCGGAGGCGAAAACACCCGCATCCCAAACGCGAGAGAAAAATTCTTAGCCGGATTGGTCAAGAACTCCTCATCATTTTTATGAATGAAAATGGGCAAATCGAAGCTGCTGTTAGCGCCTATATGGTCGCCATGTCCATGGGTATTTATAACACATACGGCAGAGAGCCCTTTTTTAATCAAGCTTCTCTTGATCTTATCGTCGTCGGCGCCCGGATCGATTATCACCGCCTTAAGAGTCGTTTTGCAGCCGAGTAGATAGCAATTTACTCCTAAAGGCCCGACGACTATCGTCTCAAGTATATAATCCATATCTTTTTTGCAAACGCGCCCGATTTTGGTTTAATTTAATATAAATACCGCTCGTGTCCAAATTAATTTCTATCTCACGACGAAAATTTGGTTTTTAGATTCAATTTTACATTGTCATTGCCCGACTTGATCGGGCAATCCAGACATGAGATAAAATCTTACAGCGTGACTGGATTCCCCGCCTTCGCGGGGAATGACAAATGCTAATTTGGACAACAATAATAAAGGCATTAACTAACTCATCATTGCGCCTGTATCAGTTTCTGTTCAATCTCCGAGATCGGTTTAATGGGTTCTTCATCTTTTAATATGAAAGATTTTACTTCTTTACTCGAAAATTCACGCATAATAACCCGACGGCGGCTCTCAAGGTCGCTTTTTATCCTACAAGACCGGATGTCGTTAGGTTGCCCCTCTTTTAGTTTCTTGCCCGTGTCTTCGAAGAACTTGATGTAAGAGGACAATTGCTCTTTCTTGGGGCTGTTAAGAAGAGAGCGCATTATCTCTAAATTTTGTATCGCCACATTAACGTCCTCGATCTGGCGCTTATTGCTTAAGCCATGCGTAAGACAATCTATCAGATCTTCCGTTGAAACCCGCCAGTAAATAAAATGATTGCTGTACAATACGCTGTTGGGATAGATTCCTTTATAATCCTGCGGAACAAGAACAGGGCTTGTTTTTTTGGAGTTTTTCGGTTTTCTGATAAATTTCCTCTTAAGGGTTTCGCAGCCGCTTCCGGCAAAAACAAGCGAGCAGACAACCGCCAATGATAAACATCTCTTTAAACTTTCTCTCATTTCTCCTCCAGTATCTTTTTAAATTCATTCTCATCTATGATTTTAACTCCGAGCTTTTTGGCCTTTTCGTATTTCGAACCCGGGCTGTTTCCGGCAACGACAAAATCTGTTTTTTTGCCAACGCTTGAGGACGCGCTGCCCCCAAGATCTCTGATCGATTGTTCAGCCTCATCCCTTGAGCAGAATTCAAGCTCGCCGGTAAAGACAAAAGTCTTACCCGCGAATCTTGCCGCTGATGAGGCCAAAGGCTTCTCCTCGAACCTTAGCCCTGATTTCTTTAGTTTTTGCAATACTTTCTTAGAGGTATCGTTATGAAAAAAACTATAAGTAGACCGGGCCACTGCAGGACCTATCTCGAAAATCTCCGTCAAGGCCTCAAAGGTTTGTTCGGCCAGTTTGTCAATCGAGAAAAATCTTTTTGCCAAAACATCGGCTATGTGCTCTCCGACATGCCTGATTCCTAAAGCAAAGATGAGGCGGTTAAGCCTGTTGTTCTTGCTTTTTTCAATGCCTTCTATCAAGTTTCGAGCCGATTTATCACCCATTCTTTCGAGGGAACGTATATCCTCAAATCTAAGGTAATACATATCGCCATAGTCCCTTACTAATTTTTTATCGACAAGCTGCTCTACCATGGCTTCTCCCATCCCTTCGATATCCATAGCCGCGCGCGAAGCAAAATGAATGAGGCTTTCCTTGATTTGGGCCGGGCAAAAAACATTCTCGCACCTAACAGCAACCTCGCCGGTTTCTCTCTTTGCGCAAGCGCCGCATACAGGGCACTTATCCGGCATAGTAAATTTTTTCTCTTTTCCGTCACGCTTGGATTTTACGACTTCGACTATTTGAGGAATTATCTCCCCGGCTTTCTCGATAATCACCGTGTCGCCTATCCGGACGTCTTTTCTTCTTATCTCATCTATATTATGAAGCGAGGCATGGCTTACGGTTGTTCCCGCGACTAAAACCGGCCTTAGGCTTGCCACAGGCGTGAGAACGCCGGTTCGCCCCACCCCTACTTTAATATCCAATACCTTAGTTTCCACTCTCTCCGCGGGAAACTTATAGGCGATCATCCATCGCGGAGATTTGGCGGTTCTGCCGAGCTTGTTTTGCTGCGCAAAGGAACTTACTTTAACAACCATTCCATCAATGTCATAATTGAGGCTATGGCGCTTTTCCTTCCAGCTATCGCAGTATCTTAAAACTTCTTCGATATCAAAACACCTTTTGTAATTCGGATTGACTCTGAAACCCAGTTCTTTCAACTCCTCGAGAAGTTCGAGCTGGGATTCAAACAGAGCGCCTTCAGAATAACCTATTCCATGAGCGAATATATCCAATCCGCGCCTGGCAACAATTCCGGGATCAAGTATTTTTAAGGAACCGGCGGCGGCATTGCGCGGATTCGCGAATAGCTCTTCACCCGCCTCCTCTTTTTCCTTGTTAATCTTAGCGAAGCTCTCATGTTTCATATAAACCTCGCCTCGCACCTCCATGTATTTTGGAAGCTCTCTTGCTTTCGGCGCGGAAAGTTTAAGCGGAATGGACATTATCGTCTTAAGATTGGCTGAGACGTCGTCGCCTTTAAGGCCGTCGCCTCTTGTCGCTCCGCGGACAAAGATTCCATTATCATAGGTAAGGGAAACCGAAATCCCGTCTATCTTGAGCTCGGCTATATATTCATATATCCCGCCGCCCAGATTTTTTTTAACACGCTCGTCAAATTCGCGCAGTTCTTTATGGTTATAAGTATTATCCATACTGAGCATCTGAACTTTATGCTCAACAACCACGAAGCCTCCTACGGCGGCGCCTGCCACCCGTTGCGTGGGCGAGTCCGGCGTGATAAACTCGGGGCGCTCTTCCTCGAGTTTCTGCAGTTTTTTTAAGAGCAAGTCGTAGGATTGATCGGATATCTTCGGCTTATTTTCCACATAGTAAAGCCTGTCGTGAAAGCGAATCTCTTCCCGAAGTTTCTCTATTTTTTCTTTAATTCCAGCGCTATCCAAAGTCATACTTCCTATCGAGGTTCCTTCTATTTCAAGAATCTTATGCCAAAACTCTTGAATTCTCCCGTGGGCTCCTCCCAAGAAACATTGCTGTCTCCGATATAGCCTGACATCTCAAGGGTAATCCTGTCTAAAAAACCCTTGAGGGTTTTTTCAGGGCCTTCCGCCAAAAGTTCCACCCTGCCGTCGCTAAGATTGCTGACCCATCCGACAAGGCTTAAATCCCGGGCAAGGGCTTCGGCCGTAAATCTAAAACCAACCCCTTGAACCCTTCCACTATAGAAGGCGTGAATCCGTTTAAGAGCCATTTTTATTAGCGGTAACCTATCGCGCGCCAAACCTTTTCTTTATTCCCAAATTATTTACTCATAGAAAACCGCTTCCTGTATCTATTATTTTTTGATAAAAGGATATCCTTCTTTAGGGTATTTGACCTCCGCGGCATCGGCGTCATAGGCATTATTCACCAACTCCCCGATAAGTTCGATGGACTCGCCGTAAAGCCGCTCGCCAATGGTAACGATGTGGCTTTTGTCAATAGTTACCTCAATTGTGGATGGATTTTGTTCCATAATCTTATCCGGCTTCCTTTTTCTAAAAGTCTTTCTCTATCAAGCCGATTAATTTCATAGCTTCTTTAAGATTACTTTTAATCTCTTCTATGGATACCTCTGTTTTGCCAAATGGGTATCTTTCTTCAAAATAATACTCGGTTATCATATCCAGTAAATCATAGCAATTCTTAAATGCCTTATTATGTTTTACCGCTTCATCGAGAAGCTGCTTTAGGTCATGTGTCTTTATCAACTTCCATCCTTTGCTTATCAGGTAGCCTTTTAGATATTTTTCCACACATTGCTGCAGCAATACACCGGCCACATCGGGATGCGCCGAACCTTTCAAAACATCTTGCAAAGCATCTAAATCATGCCCCGCCTTCTTAATCCACTCTTTAGCCCTTGTTTTGTTGTTATCCATACAAAACTTCTCCTTTTTCTAGTATCTCTTTCACGAAATCGTCTCCAAGTTTCAATCTTCGACTAAGCTCTTCTTTGGTAAAAACCACCGGCTGCACGGAAACACCTTTTATGTCCCTGATTATCCTGCGCACCTCGCAAAATCTATCTATCCGTCTTTTTTTTGATTCTTTGACAATAAATAAATCTATGTCGCTATCTTTAGTTGGTTTTCCGTATGCATACGAACCAAAAAGAATAATTTTTTCCGGACGATACTGCTGTATTATCTTCTTTGCCATTCTCCGTATCATTGCCTTTGCGGTCGGATTATTTTGCATAGGTTTGCATTTCTCCCATATGTATATCGGGGACGTCCCATTACCTCTTACCTCTCCTAATTGCCAACAATTCGCCGTGTTATTTTGCTTTCTCCTTAATAAGCTTGATGAGTTCTCGAACGCGAATAAGGACTTCCTTAATTTCCGCGTTAGAATACTCGACCTCATATCCCATAGGATAACGGCCTTCAAAATAAAAATTTGACGCTTCTTTTGCGATATTTTTGTACTGAATAAATTCAAAATCTATCTCTATGGCGCTCTGCAGCAGCTTAACCAAATCATGTATGGGCGCTAATTCCCTGCCTTTAGAGATCAGAAATCCTTTTAGATATTTCTCGGCAGCCTGCTGGATATGAAATGCCACTGTTTCCAAATCCCGATGATGCGCAAAAAGAAATTCCGCATTTTTAATATCCTTCTCGCCCTTTTCAAACCATTCCTTGACTATTTGAGGTTTAACCATAAAGTAACTCTCCTTGGGTTATAATTTTTTTAATAAAATCATCGCCCATCTTCAGTCTTTTTTTTGTTTCTCCGGGAGTATACACTATTGGATCCAGCGCAAACATCCCGTTTTCCTCATCAAGAATTTCCCGTATTTTAACCGATCTGTCAATATGCCGCTTATTTGTCTTTTTGATTATAAACAAATCTATGTCGCTGTGCTTGTTCGGCCTGCCCCATGCGTAAGAACCGAAAAGAATAATTTTTTCCGGACGGTATTGCTGCACTATCTTCTTTGCCATTCTCCGTATCATTGCCCTTGCATTTAGATTATTCTGCATAGGTTTACCCTCCTTAATTAAACTCCTACTTTTCTCAATTGCCATTTGCTAATATGGTTGCAGTTATTAAACGCAGCGCGCCTGTCCGTCCGAATCCGAGAGGCGAAGGCGGGGAAGTCCCCAGCGATTTTTTCGGGCAGCGGCGCGGTCAAACTGAAGGAGTTCATACCTTGCTCCCTCATCCTTTGTTAGCCATACTTTACACCCTGATCCCTATCCAATAAATCCTCAAGCTTACCACGAAACTTCTTGTCAAAAACCCTATTGTCACAAAAATATTCTACAAATTCGGCATAGCTATTCGGGCTCAAAAAGTGAAAGAAGTATCGCTGTTTGATCTTGCTCTTTTCCAATTCCTCGTTCAGCGTTTCGAAATGCTGTTTCGCCCAGCGATACTTCGCCTTATTTTCGTCAGAATCATCATCATCCGCCTTGATTTCAATAACGACGATATTTTCGCCAAGCTTCAAGAAAAAATCAGGATTAAAACT
>JAZDOX010000023.1:0-2812 GCA_043798215.1 Candidatus Omnitrophota bacterium
CGATAAAAACGGAAGGCTGGAGATCCTCGGGATACATACGAGGGGTATGCCGTTAGCGGAAGACGTGAGCCGCGAAAAACTGGCTGAGATTACCCACGGATTTGTCGGAGCGGATCTGGAGGCCTTGGCGCGGGAAGCGGCAATGTCAGCCCTGCGTAAGCTCTTGCCTAAGATTGACTTTGAGATGGCTGATATTCCTTATGAAACCTTGATGAAGTTAGAGGTAACTATGGATAACTTTCTGGACGCGATGAAAGAAGTCGAGCCTTCGGCCATACGAGAAGTCTTTGTTGAGGTCCCGGATGTAAAATGGAGCGATGTCGGGGGGTTGGAGAATATAAAAGAAGAGATGAAAGAAGCTGTTGAATGGCCGCTTAAATATTCCGACGTTTTCAAAAAGGCCAATACAAATCCGCCCAAGGGAATACTTCTTTACGGAGTTCCCGGCACGGGAAAGACGCTTCTTGGTAAGGCGATCGCTACTGAAAGCGGGGTTAACTTTATCTCAGTTAAAGGCCCTTCTCTTATGTCCAAGTATGTAGGAGAGAGCGAAAAGGCGATTCGTGAAGTTTTTAAGATAGCGAAACAGGCGTCCCCAACGATCCTATTCTTTGATGAAATAGATAGCGTTGTGCCCAGGCGCGGTTCAAGTTCTACAGATGCTCATGTAACAGAACGCGTGATAAGCCAATTTTTAACTGAGATGGATGGAATTGAGGAATTAAAGGGAGTTGTAGTTCTGGCAGCTACCAACAGGCTCGATTTGGTTGACCCTGCTATATTGCGCAGCGGCAGGTTCGATATTTTATTTGAGCTTCCGAAACCCGACGAAAAGACCAGAGAGGAGATATTTAAGATACACACTAAGAATAAACCGCTGGCTAAGGAAGTGGATTTAAAAGGATTGGCCGGTAAGACCGAAGGTAAAGTAGGAGCGGATATCGAATTTATATGCAGGAAGGCCTCTATGCTGGCGATAAGAGAATACATAGAAGCTCAAAGCTCAAAGAGTAAAGCCCGGAGTCCAGAGCTTAAGATTACGAAGCGGCACTTTGAAGAGGCGGTCAAGTTAGTAAAAGAACAAAGCGTAAGAGCTTAAAAGGAGGCCGAAGATGTTTAAATTCATTAAGGGACTAATTGAAGGTATCAAGAAGTTTTTCAGGGGCATATTTAAGAAAAAACCACAGTCCACTGGGCAAAAATAATAAGTTAGCCGCCCCATTAAAGAGATAATTTTTTAACAGATTTTTAGGTAAGGAAATTATGCCTATAGGAATATATATTTACGGAATTTTAAATTCGAATGCAAACCTGCATCTTTCTATCCCGAAGGATCTCCTTAGGCCAGAAGGCCATGGTTTGGCTTCCAATAGGCTACAAGGCCATGGTTTGGCCTCTTATGGCCAAAGCCATAGCCAAAGCCAATTAGAAGAAAGCGAATCTAACGGGGTAGCATATACAATTCCTTATCAAGATATATCGGCCTTGGTAAGGGACTCTGAAATAGTTGATACTTCGACTTCGCTCAGTATCAACCCTGAGCAAGCCCCTGGCTTTAACCTGGGGCGCGCCGAACGGGTTGACTATACACATATGCGTAAGGATATTTTGGCTAGGTTGTTAATTGGCCACCAAACGGTTATTGAAAGAATCATGACAGCCCAAGATACAATTATTCCTATGAGATTGGGGACATACGCTCAAGATGAAGCTGAAGTCAGGGATATCCTAAGTAAAGGACACAACCTCATAAAAGAGATTTTTGAAAGAATAAGCGATAAAATAGAAATTGATATTACCGCTACCTGGGGTGATTTAGCCTCTATCATTAAAGAAGCAGGGGAAGAAAAAGAGATAAAAGAGTTTAAAGAGAAACTTTTGAGCAATCCCAAAGGGGTTACTATAGATGACCAGATGAAGATAGGTTTTATGCTCAAAAAGGTTTTGGATGAAAAAAGAGATAAATTTGCCAAAGAAATACAGGGTAGCTTAAAAACATTTTGTGTAGATATTAAAACCCATGAACTTATGGATGATAAGATGGTGGTTAATGCCGCCTTTTTAGTAGATAAAGATAAACGAGAAGGCTTTGATAAAAAAGTGGAAGAGCTAAATGTTAAATTTAATGAGAAATTGAATTTTAGATGCGTGGGGCCGCTTCCTGCTTATAGTTTTTTTACTATCGAGATAAAAAAGATACAGTTTAACGACGTAAATTTAGCAAGGAAAAGGCTGGGGATTTTAGAAGATTGCAGCTCTAAAGACGGTATTAAGGAAGCGTTTCGTAAGCAAGTGTTCATTTCTCATCCTGATAAGAACCCGGACAAACCAGGGATAGAAAAGGAATATGATGAAATAATGAGGTCTTATAATATACTTCTTGATTATGCTCAAGCTTGCGAACAGGTTGGAAAGGTATACCTTATATTTAATGAGGATGAATTTACGAAGAATGCAGTATTAGTTAAGGTGAGAGGATAACGTGGATAAAGAAGGAAAGTATATTTATTGTATTATCGCTACATCTCAGGAAAGGAATTTTGGGCCTATAGGGATTGGTGGAAGAGGAGACGATGTTTTGACTTTCGGCCATAACGACCTGAGCATGGTTGTGAGTAGCCATCCTATAAGCCAGCAAGGCAATGGTTTGGCTCTCAACATAGCCAAAGCCATAACTAAATTTGTCGTTAACTCAGATAATATGCTTGCCCATGAAAGGGTGATCGAGGAAGTGATGAAGGAATTTGACAGCGTGCTTCCGGTCAGGTTCGGGACTATTGCCTCAAACGCCGATGAGATAAGGAATCTTCTG
>JAZDOX010000028.1:0-6353 GCA_043798215.1 Candidatus Omnitrophota bacterium
TGTTTTAACGGTGAAATTTCACAAGTCCGCATCTACAACCGCGCTTTAAGCGCCGCTGAAATCACCGCCAACTACACCGGCAACATCTCCCGTCAAGGATTGGTATTAGAACAGGGCTACAGAACCGGCACAGCCAATGACCTATCCGGAAACGGCAACAACGGAATTCCAAAAGACGGGGCTGAATATAATTTTGTAAAAATAACAGCTGAAACAGGCGGATATGAACCGGCGATTAGGCGTTGGACGGGAGATGTGGATGAAGTTCTTCTTTATGAATACGATAAAGCGAATAATTTGTGCAGAAGTTATCGTTATTTTGAGAGCGGTAATCTACATAGAACTTATGAGGCATCCGAATTCGTAGATGTGTATGAAGTCGCCGGAGCCGAAAGTGATTTTAACGACTCATTGGTATTTGACATAGGTTCTCTTGGGCATAAAGCAAGAATAGGAACGGTAGGGGAGGATTTCGCAGGTTATCTGGTTAGAGTTCTTGAAACAGGAAACCAAGCCGCAGGGACATATACGGCAACGTTTAGATTAAGGGCAGGTAATAATACGACCGCTAGTACCATAGCAAGGATAGAAGTCGGCGGAGTTTCTCTAGATATAAAGGGGACGGATTTTACGAATACCACAGATTATCAGGGATTCAGCCTGACCTATACAAAAGCGCAAGCTGATAGAGTAGAATATAAGATTTATTTTACCGATATAGCGGATATATGGGCGGATGAAGTTATCGTCGGCAAGAGCGATTCGATTATAATAAGAGAATATGATGGAAATGGGAATCTCGTGCGAACCTTCAGCCGTGACGGTTCTTCGATAGGCAGTCAGGCGGCGATATGGAGCGCGGCAACAAGTTCAGAGACGGAAAGCGCGCTTGCCGCTATGGTAAACAATATTGGGTTAAAGGTGCGGGAATTCATGCAGAGTTTTCAGTCCAAGAGTATAGCGGATAAGAAGGCCAGCGTTTCCGCCTTTGGAGTAACCGGCATAGCTGATAAATTTCTTGAGGTAACAGAAATTGATAAGATAATAAACGTTATATCCAATCTTACGAAGAGAGCGATAAACTGCGCTGTTGACGCGTTAGCCGTCTTTCTTAAAAATTTAGGAATATTTGATGCTTCCAAAGAGGATATCTCAGCCGATACCCTTATACTGGATAAGCTTCAGGGCCTTATTTCCGGAAATTCCGTTTTAACCGAAGTTTATACCTCGATCTCAAGTATGATCAAGACTGCCAAGAGCAGATACGGAATAGATCTTATAAACAAGAAAGTGACATTCGAAGAACTCAAAACCATAACACAGCCTTTGATAGCCTACGTGGGCGGAGATCATTTTGTCGTAGTTCTAAAAGCCGACGACTCGACGGTAACCATAATTGAGAATGGCGAGAGCCTTACCATAAGCAAGGAAAGCTTTCTGTTGAAGTGGCAAGGCGAGATTATTATGGAAGATCCCTTATCTGGAATAAAAAGGCAATACGATACGGCGGGCAGGTTAATAAAAGTTACCTCCGGAAACGGCGATATTACCGAATTCATCTACAAAGACGCGGCTTCGGATATGCCGATCAGGGTATTTAGCGCCCAATATCCTGAGAATGTGGTTGCCAATACCGATGTGGCGTTGTCGAGCTGGGCGAAAGGCTACAATGCTAATATTCAATACAGCTATGATGGTCCTTGCGGCCCGGATGTAAGAGTAGCCGGTTTCACGGATATTAATACCGATGGTTCTGGTTACTGGTATTGCTATGGCGATTATGCCCCGCAGGAATCAGATACAACTTATACTATATCGTTGTGGGTAAAGACAGAGGATGAGATAACTATAAGAGCGTATACTGCCGATAACAGTGGTAATGAAGCCGCAAGCAGGATCTGGACGGAAAGCGTTACCGTAAAACCCGCCGACGGTTGGAAGAAAGTAACATGGAACCCTATAACCACCATAGCCAATAATCAGTCGAAGTCCTTAAGCTTTAATTGGAGCGGTTTAGCCGCCGGCAAGAAGATGTGGATAAGCAATCCCCGTATGTTAAAGACCGTTTATTCGAATGTTTATTATACTCAAGAAAATAGCCTTGCAGGACAAAAGATAATCGGCGCCAACGAGATATTCGAGAACGGCAACTATAGAAGCAATGATTTAATATCGCTGGAAAATGACAGAATCAGGTTTTTCATATCGGCCGGCAACATAACCAAAGTTGATGGGACAGGAAGTTACAATTACTACAACGCCGCGCCTATGAGATTATGGAACAAAGAAACCGGCTACACAAACAGCAATTCTACCGGAATCGACGACTCCTATTTTAACGCTATAGAAGACGGCGTCTCAAAGAATATAACTACCAATGCCGCGAATATAATCTATGATAACGCGCGCGTTGCCGCAAATTGCGATGACAGTTCTTTATTCGATTATAAGGTAAATTATACGTTAGTCGGAAACTATGTCAAGGTAACCTTGAGCGCGACTAATAAGACTGCTTCCAAACATACGGTACAATTAAGATGGCTTGGAGATCATGACTCAAACGGCCAGTGGAGAAACGCAGAAGGGGCAATCGGTGTTTTTGGGACAGCTAAAGCCGGTTTAAGCGCTACGGCCAAATGGGTAGCCAACTATAATCTATCCAACAGCACAGTTTACGGTATAATTTTGGGAGACAATCAACAGATAAGCTTAGGCTGCTGGGAAGACGCTAACTTAAGAGAATCCTCAGCAGCAACAGTGGCTCCTGGAGCGACACATACTATGACATACTGGTATGTAGCTGCCAAACAGGGTTCTGCCGGTCAAGAGTGGACGCCTGTTGAGCAGGCCTATAAAGAGATAAAGAATTTTAAGGTAAATCTTATAGTTGACACGGAAGGCGCGGTAATTAAAGCAATGGACAAAGACGGCGCGGCAAGGGAATATGACGATAAAGGATGTATGAGCACAATAACATATTCAGACGGAAAAATATTTCGTTACGAATACGTATTTAACGGTCTTGATAACGTAACAAAGATATACAAGAAAGACGCCTCAAATAATCTTTTGGAGACAATAACAAATTTAAGTATTATCGATGACCTGCTTTACAATCAACATTTATTAGCCGGATCTTTCGGACTTTATTGAAGAAGACCGCATCAAGCCTATTGAAACTATCGGAGAGGCGCGTTATTCGATTCAACTCAATTCCGGCGAATACAGGATAGGGATCCGCTTTCTCGATATTATCTCCGAAGACAGAAGATCGGTATATAATTTTGTCAGGACCAGAGATAGCTTCTAAAATCCATAAAATGCCACCTGTTTTTTCCAAGACCTTTGTGTGCCCAGCCGAATTTTCATAGTGCATTGTCCCATAAATTTTATACTGTTCGAGCGAGGCCATTGGCCGAGTCGAGAACTATGGATATTGGCAGAACTTCTCGACTCATCCGCCTCAGGCGGATTCGCTCGAAGAATAAGTGTTTATTGTCTCCAAGGACTACCACGAATTAATGTTACAGTGTAGTAGTTAGATAATTTTGTTCTCCAATAGGATAGAACGACATATTTACATTGAGCGAATGTTTATGTTAATGTATTAAAGACATAGAAAGAAATATATAACTCAAATGCCGGATATCTTTTTAATTATTAATTATTTCTGCCTGCCATCTCTCTGATAACAGGCAGAGTTTTTAACGGTTCTAATCAAAGCCTTATGTCAAAGCAAAAATTTAAACTTATATCCGCTTTTAAGCCTTGCGGCGACCAGCCAAAAGCTATAAAAATACTTTCCGATGGGATTTCCGGCGGCGGGCGCTATCAAACATTGCTTGGCGTAACCGGTTCTGGAAAAACTTTCACATTAGCCAATGTCATAGAAAAGCTCCGGCGTCCCGTTTTAGTCATATCTCATAATAAGACACTTGCCGCGCAGTTGTACAGCGAATTCAAGGAATTTTTCCCTAAAAACGCAGTTGAGTATTTTGTCAGTTATTACGACTACTATCAACCCGAAGCCTATATTCCGCAAACGGACACTTACATCGAAAAGGATTCTTCCATAAACGACAGGCTCGATCGCTTGCGCCTGTCGGCCACCTCTTCGCTTATGTCCCGCAGGGACGTCATAATCGTGGCCAGTGTATCCTGTATCTATAATTTGGGTTCGCCTCAGGATTACGCTGAAATGCTTGTCTCCGTAGAAGAGGGCCAAAAGATAGACAGAGACGAGTTATTGCGCAAACTGATAGATATTCAATACGAGCGAAACGATATAGAGTTTCTTCGCGGCAAGATAAGGGTTCGCGGCGATACCGTAGAGGTTTTCCCCGCCTACGCCCAACGCGCGGTTAGGATAGAGTTCTATGGCGAAGATATCGAAAGGATTCAGGAGTTCGATCCCGTCGCCGGAAAGATTCTCGGAAGAATAGAGAAAGCCGCCATTTATCCCGCAAAACATTTTATTGCCGCTCCCGCGCGCATAGAAGACGCTTTAAGTTCGATAAGAGAAGAGCTTGCCGGGCGCTTGGAATTCTTTCGCTCGAAGGGAAAGCTTCTTGAGGCCCAGCGGCTTGAGTCGCGAACCAAATACGATATGGAGATGCTAAAAGAAATAGGCTATTGTCATGGCATAGAAAATTACTCGCGCCATTTGACGGCGCGCCCTTCAGGCTCAAGGCCGTATTGCCTTATCGATTATTTCCCCGAAGATTTTCTTGCGATAATAGATGAGTCTCACGTTACGATTCCGCAGATAAGGGGGATGTATGAGGGCGACCGCGCCCGTAAAAAGACACTGGTCGAATACGGTTTTCGCCTGCCTTCCTGCCTTGAGAACAGGCCCCTTCGTTTTGACGAGTTCGAGGAGTTGATAAAACAGGCTATATTCGCATCCGCGACACCTTCGCAATATGAGATAGAAAAATCCGAAGGGAAAATCGCCGAGCAATTAATCCGCCCGACGGGCCTTATCGATCCCGAAGTCATAATAAAACCGAGTCAGGGGCAGATTGACGACCTGATAGAGCAAGTCAGGGCCCGCGCGATAAGAAAAGAGAGAGTTCTGGCCACCACTTTGACGAAACGTATGGCCGAAGACCTCTCCTCGTATCTCGAGGATTTAAAGATACGCGTCAAATACATTCATTCCGATATAGGCGCCATAGAAAGAGTAAAGATATTGAAAGAATTGCGTCTTGGTAAATTCGACTGCCTTGTGGGGGTAAATCTTTTGAGGGAAGGCCTTGATCTTCCGGAAGTCTCGCTTGTCGCGGTTTTGGACGCGGACAAGGAAGGTTTTTTAAGGTCGGAGACTTCCTTGATACAGCTCGCCGGCAGGGCCGCGCGCCACATTAACGGACAGGTTATAATGTATGCCGATGAGATTACCGGCTCATTAAAGCGCGCCCTTAACGAGACTAACCGTAGGCGAAGTCTGCAATTAGAGTATAATAAAAAACACGGTATTACGCCGAGGTCGGTCGAAAAAGCCATCCGAGAAGGAATCGAGATGCTTGAGGAGTCGCGGGAAGTGGAGATGGAAGCCGTCGGCCTCAAGACGGATAGTTTCGATATCGAACGTGTCATAGAAGAACTGGAGTATGAGATGGATTTGGCGGCGAGAAATTTGCAATTCGAGAAGGCCGCTGTCATCCGCGACCAGATCGCGGGGCTGAAGAAGAAATTGTCATAATAACCCGCGCAATTATAGACGCGCGGTTTAATTAAATTACTGTAGGGGCCGACCCCTGTGTCGGCCCGATAAAATAATTATTGTTTAATGAGCGGTGCAGATATTATAATAGTGGCGGGGATAAATAACATAAATTACGATGGATGGAGATTAATTATTAGGAGGGGAAATGGAAAATTCTAAGGTGTTAGGGATTATATTAATGTTACTCGTATTTCTTTCTATTAGTGCTCTTGTTTTGTATTTCAAATTTTTTCCAAAATTTAACGTATTAGTTAAAAAAGTTAATCTATCTTTTCTTACTTTTCTTATTGCTGTAGCTACACTTTGGTTTGTGGTAGCTACAAATAGTAGGGCCGAAAAGCTATTTATCGGTTCTAATATGCCTCTGATAGACGTATCTCCCATAACTGTTTCGCAACATTTAAATGGTGATAATTACTATACCACAACAACATTCAGCGTAAGTAATTATAGTGGATTTAAAGCGTACAAAATCGGTATCGATCTCCCGGTTTTTTTTCGATAGGGACAGTAAAGAGCGTATAGGAGTTGTGTATAGTCCGGCCTCCTGATAGAATAATACAAGGAGGCAATAAGATGGAAGAAAATGTTAAGAAGAACGGGAAGAGAAAGCTCAGCGTGGAAG
>JAZDOX010000046.1:0-9269 GCA_043798215.1 Candidatus Omnitrophota bacterium
CTTCCACGCTGAGCTTTCTCTTCCCGTTCTTCTTAACATTTTCTTCCATCTTATTGCCTCCTTGTATTATTCTATCAGGAGGCCGGACTATACACAACTCCTATACGCTCTTTACTGTCCCTATCGAAAAAAAACCGGGTCAGGGCAGCTATGAATCAATCTTTGATTTGATTCATAGCTGGATTAGCCCATTCATCGTATTTTTCCGGTTTTAATAAATTTATGCGTAGTTTATTCCTGTCGTAGACGGCGATCTCGTATATCTTGTTCATATAAACGGCTTCCGTCGGGCAGACTTGTTCGCATAGCCCGCAAAAACAGCAGAACTCCATATTATAATCGAATTTCTTAAGCTCTTTCTTCTTTTCGGCATTTTCCGAATGCTCAATTGCAAGGCATCCGGTTGGACATATCTTGACGCATTGGTAACATTTGATGCATTTTTCAACCCGTAAATCCACCAAACCCCTGAATCTCTCGGTCATCGGCTGTTTTTGCGTCGGGTACTGCAGAGTTACAGCCTTAGAGAATAGGTTTTTCAGAGTTACTAAAAGTCCTTTTGCGAGGCTTAAGGATCCGGCGATTATATTTATGAAATATTTTATCATTTAAACACCATGTTAATGTCATTCAGACTGTGTCGTAATCTTTCTTCCGCTAAATGCATCAACATATTGTAGCTGCTCGATTTATCGAGCACAACATATTGGCCCAATATCATGCCTGAGGCAGACCCGCCTCCGGCGGGAATTGGGCAACTACATTATGGCACAGTCTGATTGACAGACAATATCTACCTGACCAATATCCATCCTGCGATAATCAAATTCACAAATGCTACAGGTGTTAATATCTTCCACGCGAAGGCCATTAGTTGATCGACCCTTACCCGCGGGAATGTCCACCTGAACCACATAAGCGCGGTTATTATCCCATATGTTTTTATCAAGAACCACACTACGGGCGGAAATACCGGCCCTTTCCATCCGCCCAGAAAAAGTGTCGTTGCAAGCGCCGATACGATAAAAAGATTTGTGTATTCTCCGAGAAAAAACATCGCGAATTTCATTCCCGAATATTCCGTGTGGAAACCCGCAACAAGCTCGGATTCTGCCTCGGGGATATCGAAAGGCGTTCTGTTGGTCTCAGCCGTTGCCGCAATGATGAAGATAATAAAAGATATGGCGAGATTCGGCTGGAATACAAACCAGAGCTTATCCTGCGCCTCGACTATTTTTTGCATCGAAAGAGAACCCGCGAACATAACCGCAGTTACCATCGAGAGAATAAGCGGTATCTCGTAACTTATGATTTGCGCCGCGGACCTCATTCCTCCAAGCAGCGAGTATTTATTATTCGAGCCCCACCCGGCCATAAATATTCCGAGGACGCATACCGAGGTAAGGGCCATTATGTATAAAATACCTACGTTTAAGTCCTTTACTATCAAGGTCTTGCCGAATGGCACGCAGACGAAGGCCATAACCGACGGCGCCACCGCAAAGAACGGCGCGAACCACCACACCCATTTGTCCACACCGATAGGCACAATGTCCTCTTTCAGAAGGAGCTTAATGACGTCCGCGACAGACTGTAAAACTCCATGCCAGCCGACGCGCATAGGGCCGAATCTGGTTTGGATATGAGCGGAAACCTTTCTCTCCCACCAGATAAGAAACATCGCCGATACGGATATGAATCCCAGAATTATCGCGCCCACAATAACCATTATTATAAATGTTAATATCGAAACCATTTAGTTCTCGCTTTGTAATTGCCCTGTTTGACCCTTATCCGCCTCTGATGGAAATTTTTGATGTTTTTTCAGCGCTGTCCAAATTATTGAGGCCTGCAAATGTAATGTCCGACATTTTACCATCGCAGCAGCATGGGACATTTTTAATGCAGGCAGCAATAGCATATGTCATTCCCCGCGAAGGCGGGGAATCCAGTCACGCTGTAAGATGTTATTTCGTGTCTGGATTGCCCGATTAAATCGGGCAATGACAATATAAGACTGAACCTCAAGAGCAATTTACCGTTGCAAAAAAACGATTAATTTAATTTTTTTCACCTGTCTATCTCTCCCATTATTACGTCCAAGCTTCCGAGAATGCAGACGACATCGGCGATCTTAAGCCCCTTTATCAGCGGTGTTACGACCGCAAGATTAGAGAATGAGGGGCTTCTTATCTTTAATCTATATGGGTAAGGCGAACCGTCGCCTACTATATAAAAACCAAGTTCTCCCCTAGGATTTTCACTTCGCATATAGGCTTCCCCCGCGGGAGGACGCCAAATACGGCCGGCTTTTACCGTGGGATCGCCTTCGGGTATTGAGCCGATAGCCTGCTCTATAATTTTAAGACTTTGCCTTATTTCCTCCACCCTTACTTTATACCTGTCCCAAGCGTCTCCATTCTCTCCAGTTGGAATATCGAAATCGAATTTATCGTATACCAGGTAAGGTTCGTCTTTCCGTAAGTCCCATTTTACTCCCGAGGCGCGCAAATTCGGGCCGGTTACCGCGTAATTTATCGCCATATCTTTAGGTAATGTCCCAATATTCTTCGTTCTCGCCAGAAATATAACGTTGTTCGTGAAAAGATTCTCGAAGTCGTCTATCTTCGGGCGCATATAGGCAATGAATTTTTTTATCTTTTCTTCGATATTTTTATTGAAGTCGAACTGCACCCCGCCTATCCGCATATAATTATAGGTAAGGCGGTTTCCGCAAACCTCATCGAATATCTCGATTATCTTTTCACGCTCGCGGAAGGCGTAAAAGAGAGGGGTGGCGAAAGCGCCCAAATCCTGCGCAAAGGTTCCTATGCCCACTAAATGACTGGCTATGCGGCTTAACTCCGCGATAATGACACGGATATAGCTTGCCCGCTCAGGGATCTCGATATTCATAAGTTTTTCGACGGCCATAACGTAAGCAAGGTTATTATTCATAGAGGCTACGTAATCCAGCCTATCGGTGAAGGGTATGAATTGCGTATAAGTGCGGTTTTCGGCTATCTTCTCGAAGGAGCGGTGAAGGTAGCCTATATGAGTTACGCAATCTACCACGACTTCCCCATCGAGCTTTAACTCGAGAAACAATACCCCGTGCGTGGACGGATGCTGAGGGCCCATATTGATCCAGAACTCTTCGGTGTGTATATTTTCGGCGATTTCGATTGCCATTAGTTTTGTTATTTACCTTTTGTATATTGTAGTTGTTCCTGCTTATCGGCAAGCAGGCGATCGAGCAATTTTATCATTTGTAGTTGCTCAATTCATTGAGCTAATCACGCCCATTAGGCCGATAAATCGGCAGACTACAATTTCAATACCTTGGCTTCTTCACAAAATCCGGATGAGAAAAGTCCTTTCTTAAAGGGTGAACTTTCCATCCGTCGGGATTTAATATTCTTCTTAGATCCGGGTGATTCAGGAATTTGACGCCCATAAGGTCATAGACTTCGCGTTCGAGCCAATCGGCGGACTTCCAGAGCTTAGTTAAAGTTTCAATCTCAAGTTCATCAAAGGCAAGACGCGCCTTCAGCGTTATATTCTGATGTTTCTGCATAGAATAAAGATGATAAACAAGCTCCATATCCTCTTTTCTCTCAACGGCGGTTATGCAGTGAAGATTGTCGAATAGAAGAGGCTTATTTATAAGAATATGCGCCGCTTCCAGCAAGGCGTCTTTAGGAATAACAATCGCTTTTGTCTCATCTTCCCTTATGGCCTGCGGTATCTTTAGTTTAATAAGTCCGAATATCTCAGCGGTGTGCATTTTTCTCGTTTCTGATCTTTTCCTGTAATTTCATAAGCCCGAATAACAGATTTTCAGGCCGCGGCGGGCATCCCGGTATATGGACGTCAACGGGTATTCCCAGTTCCTCAGCGCCTTTGACGACCGAATAAGTATCGTGATAAAAAATTCCGCCGGATATAGCGCAATTACCCATAGCGATTACATATTTTGGTTCGGGCATTTGGGCATAAAGCCGTTTCATACAATCGCCCATCTTGACGCAAATAGTTCCCGCTATTATCATTACGTCGCATTGTCTTGGCGATGCGCGGAATACCCCGGCGCCGAATCTGTCTATGTCGAAGCGCGAGGCGCCCGCTCCTATCATCTCGATGGCGCAGCAGGCAAGCCCGAAAGTAAGCGGCCAAAGCGAAGAAGCCTTGCTCCATTTAAGGATACTCTCGCCCGTGGTTAAAATTAGGCCGCCGCCGGGAAATCTTTGTATAAGCCCGGATGCGGGTATCTTCTCGATCACTGCCATTCGAGGGCGCCTTTCTTCCAAGCGTAAGCCAATCCGAACATAAGAATCATTATGAAGACCATCATCTCGACGAAAGCGGCCATTCCAAGTTCGCGGAAGACGACCGCCCACGGAATGAGGAAGAGGACTTCAATATCGAATATGACGAATATCAAAGCGATCAGGTAGTAGCGGACATTAAACTGAATCCATGAGTTGCCTTTTACGATCTCGCCGCATTCATAGGCAGCTGTCTTGGCCGGGTTTGGATCGCGCGGCCTGAGAAACCACGAGACGATAAACGCTCCCGCGACAAAGGCGATCCCGAAGATCAAAAAAAGCCCAACATATCCATAATCTGTTATCATAGTTAACCTTAATCCTAAATGGCAGACCATCCTTAGTTTCTTAATATAAAGGAAGGGTCTTATCCATATGGAATTATGACCGCTGGTTTTTAATGGCTGGTTCTATTGATTATACAAAACTTGCGCGGATTTTGTCAAAGAGTTTATGAACGGGCGGTTGATTTCCGAACCGAAGGCCTTGCCGCGCGCAATGTAAGAGAGCTTAGGAAAAAGCTTGACTAATTAACTAAAACGGAGTATATTCCTATTTAGTAATACTAATATGGAGGGTAATCCGGTATGGAAAATATAGCGAGGGCGCTTAATATTAGTCTCCCGAAAAAACAGTCTGCGTTTTTATGGGGCGCCAGAAAGACAGGCAAGACAACATACTTGAAGGAAAAATTTCCTGACAGCATAACGTATGATTTTCTAAAAACAGACGTATTTTTTGAAATTTCAAAAAGGCCTTCGCTTTTGCGCGAATGGCTGCTTGCTAAAGATGAGGCTGCTCTTAAAGAGCCGGTCATACTTGACGAAGTGCAAAAAGTTCCTCAGGTTCTTGACGAGGTACATTGGTTGATAGAAAACAAAGGCTTAAGGTTTATTCTTTGCGGCTCAAGCGCGAGGAAATTAAAAAGAGGCCACGCGAATCTTTTGGGCGGCAGGGCATGGCGTTACGAGTTATTTCCGTTTGTCAGCGCGGAAATCGGGAAGTTCAATCTTTTACGTGTCTTAAATCAAGGATTGATGCCGTCTCATTATTTACAGAATGATCAGGATTGCAAAAAATCGTTAGAGGCCTATACGCAGGATTACTTAAAGGAAGAAGTTTTTGCCGAAGGTTTGGCGCGCGACATTCCCGCGTTCTCGAGATTTTTCGAGGCTTTTGGTTATACACATGGCCAGTTGACTAATTATTCCAATATTGCCCGTGAATGCGGGGTGGATTCCAAGACGGTCAAAGAGTACTACCAAATTCTTGTAGATACCTTGTTGGCTATAAGGGTGGAGCCTTTTAAAAAAAGGCAGTCGCGTCAAGTTATAACAAAAGCGGCAAAGTATTATATATTTGATGTGGGCGTTGCCGGTTATTTGACAAAGCGCCGTTTGGAACAGCAAAAAGGGGAGGAATTTGGCAAGGCTTTCGAGCATTTTATGCTTATGGAAATCGTCGCGTATAATTCTTATATGAAAAAAGGTTCTGTGATAAATTTCTGGAGGACGAAGTCAGGGATAGAGGTGGATTTTGTGCTTGGACAAGGAGAAATTGCCATAGAAGTAAAAGGCTCCAGCCGCATTGATAAAAAAGATTTGAATGGCTTGGAAGCATTTAACGGAGAGTATTCTTCTAAAAGAAATATCCTTATTTGCAATGAAAAAGAAAAAAGGGTTTCCGGCAGGATAGAAATATTGCCTTGGGAGATTTTTTTGAAAGAGCTTTGGGCAGGAAAGATATTCTGAAAAATAATTGACAGGGATTATTATTGAGAATATACTATTGTTAGTGGTTTAAAAATAGTGGTGACGTTGGAAGGGGCAAATCCTCCACTTACCGTTAATAGAACGGGGCCGCTGATTATCAAGCGGGAAAACAAGAAAAACCTTCGCGGGCTGGAATATGGCAGGCGGAGGTTTTTGGTTTATAGGCGATAGTAAGGATTTTTGCGCGTCTGGCCAAATTTATTCATTTTTGTAGGGCCTGTTCCCCCAGACTGTGTCGTAACGTAGCTGCTCGATTTATCGAGCATAATATATCTGCCCAATGAATTGGGCCAACTACAATATATTGACGCTTTTAGCGGAAGAAAGAGATTGCGACACAGTTTGCCCGAACAGGCCGCGTGAAAATAATTGAAAGAAAATACGGTCTTTTATCGTCTATATGGAATAGGAGAGAAGCAGTTGAAGATTATTTGTAGCAGAAAGGAGCTAAGATAATGCAGTCAGACACAAAAATTGCGATTTTCAAGGGAAGGAAGATTAGAAAAACTTTGCATCAAAATGAGTGGTGGTTTTCGGTCATAGACGTTGTTGAAGCGCTTACTGATAGCGAGAATCCGCGGGATTATTGGTATAAGATGAAGATTCGCGATGAAGCTGAATCCGGTACCCAACTGTCGACAATTTGTCGACAGTTGAAACTTGAGGCCCCTGATGGGAAAATGCGTGAAACTGATTGCGCTAATACCGAAGGCGCCTTTCGTATTATCCAATCAATCCCTTCGCCAAAAGCTGAGCCGCTTAAACGCTGGCTGGCAAAAGTAGGCTATGAACGGGTGCAGGAGATCGAAAATCCGGAATTAGCCACAAAACGCACAAGAATGCTGTATAAACTTAAAGGTTACAGCGATGATTGGATTGAGAAAAGAATGCGCGGAATTGCTATCCGGGAAGAATTGACTGATGAATGGCAAAACCGCGGGGCGGAACAAGAGAAAGATTACGAAATTTTAACCGCCGAAATTTCTAAAGCAGCCTTTGGCATTACGCCGAGTGAGTATAAAAATCTCAAAGGACTAAAACGTGAAAATTTACGCGACCATATGGATGATTTTGAGCTTATTTTTACAATGCTTGGAGAACGCGCCACGACTGAGATTCATCGAACAGAAGATTCTCTCGGAGTAAATAAACTTAAGGCAGATGCTAAGGCTGGCGGAAGCATTGCTGGCAACGCCAGAAAGGCTTTAGAAAAACGGCTTAAGCGGCCGATTGTTTCCGGGCATAATTATTTGAAAGGAAGAGAATCGCAAAAGAAGATTAGAGAATGAGGGGAATTTTGTTATTATGAAGATACAGAGGAGTGAAGCATTTCCGCTTTATGCAGAAATCAAAGCGTTAATAGAGACTTCGAGGTCAACCGTTGTTCGTACGGTAAATACAACAATGGTATGCACCTATTTTCAGATTGGAAAATCGATTGTCGAGTTTGAACAAAGCGGAAAAGACCGTGCGGAATATGGAACCGGATTGCTGGAGAGAATTTCGCATGATTTACGCGCGCGAGGCTTAACCGGACTTGGCATAAGTATGCTTAAGAATTGCCGGCAGTTTTATAAGATATATCCTCACTTTCGCCAAGCGGCGGTTGGCGAATTTAAGCTGTTGGGCAGGGATTCAGCAATTCGCCAATCACTGATTGGCGAATTGAATCTCCATACGGAAATTCCTTCTGTAACAGAAGGAAATGGCCCGAAACCACTTTCCATAGAAAGCCTTTTTAATTTTTCATGGACTCATTTTATTGAGTTTATCCGTTTGGAGGACGTATGGAAGCGCGCCTTTTATGAGAATGAATGCTTGAAAGGAAATTGGTCAGTCCGCCATCTCCAACGGCAAATAGGTTCTCTTCTTTATGAAAGGACAGGACTTTCAACTGATAAAAAATCCGTGATTGAGGCAGGAAGGAAACAGGCAGCCGAAGCGCCGCAGGCAATCGCAGATATTATTCGTGATCCGTATGTGCTGGAATTTGCCGGCTTGCCGGAATGTTCGCAGTATCACGAATCAACGCTTGAAGCCGCGCTTCTGAATCACTTGCAGACATTTTTGCTTGAATTGGGAAATGGTTTTTGTTTTGAAGCCCGCCAGAAGAGGGTTACGGTTGGAAACGAACATGATTACATTGACCTCGTTTTTTATCATCGCGTTCTTCGTTGTCATCTGATCATCGATTTAAAAATCAGGGCGTTTCAACACAAAGATGCCGGCCAGATGAATTTCTATCTTAATTACTGGAAAGACCAGATGATGGCTAAAGAAGATAATCCTCCAGTTGGGTTAATCTTATGCACTGATAAAGATCAGACGAAAGTGGAGTACGCGGTTGGCGGGTTGGATCGTCAGCTTTTTGTGTCGCGTTATATGGTTGTACTTCCCAAACCCGAAGAGATTCAGCATTTGATTGAAAACGACCGCGCCTATTGGGAACAACAGCAAACCAGTTCAAAAACCGGTTAGATAACGAGGAAAGTTATGGAAAAACCAAAAAAGAAGAAGAAAGCGCAGAACGCGCTATTATGGGATAATAAAGCAATTTGCAGGCACGATTATAAGAATGCCATTCAGATAGGCAATGTGGATTATGTATGCCCGCTATGTAAAGAACTTCTTGATCCTTTTGAGTGGTTTTTTATGAATAGCTTTGAGTTTGTGGAGGTGACTCCGAAAGAGAAGTGAACGAAGCTGAATCTGCCATTCGTCTGTCGACAATTTGTCGACAGACGAAACTCGTGACAATTTGTCACGGATTGAAATTAGAAGCCGTAGATGGAAATCAACCACCATTTAACAATGCGGGTTTGTGGATGCATTCCGGACAGGAAGGGAATATTCGTGATTACGCGGGCAATAGAACAACTGGTTGTTTCTGTCTAATCTTGGAAGCGTTAATGCGGTACTTATTCATCAAGGGCTCTCTCAGGCGCAAAGATTGGAACAGCTAAACAAGATTGCCATTACGCGGATGAAGTCATTGCTTGGGTTTAAAGAAATAAAACAACGTTTAAAAAGCCCGGTTTTTTTTCGATAGGGACAGTAAAGAGCGTATAGGAGTTGTGTATAGTCCGGCCTCCTGATAGAATAATACAAGGAGGCAATAAGATGGAAGAAAATGTTAAGAAGAACGGGAAGAGAAAGCTCAGCGTGGAAG
>JAZDOX010000066.1:0-35015 GCA_043798215.1 Candidatus Omnitrophota bacterium
ATCCCGCATAAATGGCAGGATTATAAATTTAAGCTTTCTGATTTTAAAACTATAAGCGACTGGTCAGTGATGAGTAATCTTGCTTTTATAGTTGAGGAATGGAATACAAAAGAAAACAGTGGTACAATTTATATAGATAACGTGAGATTTTTGAAATGAGTGAGCGCATGAGTTATGGAGCCTGTTATTTAGCAGTTTTAGCGACATAACTCATAAGCGCGAACTCATCCCGACCCTGGTCAATCTGAAAGATTGCCCAGGACTAGTCCTGATGAAATTCTACGAATTTCTCAGGGCGAATGTGTAAAAAATTTAGAATAAAATTTTTACACAGTATATGAGTCGGGACAGCCTGAGGATTTCAACGATACATCGGAAGACGAAGGATCTCCATGAATAATGTTATTACAAAATCAAAGGATGTAACTCTTTTGGAAATTTTGGATAGAGTTTTAGATAAAGGGGTGGTTATATCCGGAGACCTTGTTGTCTCCATAGCGGATGTGGATCTTATATATGTAGGGCTAAAGGTTTTAGTTAGTTCGGTAGAAACTATGGAGCGATTAAGAGGCGCGCCATTTGCCGGCCCGATGCGGGAACCGACATAATGCAAATATATATCTACGGCATAATAGATTCTCATTATAGAATAGACGGCTCCATCGCAGGATTGGGGGGAGCTAATGTCTACAATATCTCTTATCGCGATATAGGAGCGACCGCAAGCAACCTTAATGAGGAGCTTAAAAACATAACGTCTGATCGCGCCTTAGAGCATGAAGGGGTTGTAGAAAGGTTGATGGAACATTTTACCGTTTTGCCGGTTAGGTTCCTTACCATTTTTAATAGAGAAGAGGATGTTATCTCTATGATGAAAGAGCATTATAGAGATTTCAAGGAAAATTTAAGCAGACTTTGCGATAAAATGGAATTTGGCATAAAAGTTATCTGGCCCGCAGATACAATAAAGAAGCGAATAATCGCCGCTTTTAATAGAGATAATTCTGATGTCTCAGTATCTGCCGATTCAGCGGCAAAAATTTTCTTAAAAGAAAAGCTTGAAAAATATAGTATAGAAAAGGAATTCAAGGAAGAAGCGGATAGATGCATTTCAGTTGTGGATGAGCGCTTTAATCAAATTGCGGCAGAGAAAAAACTCCAAAAACTACAAACTGAAAAATTGCTTTTAAACGCCGCTTATTTAGTCGAGAAAGAAAAACAAGATAACTTTAAGCAGGCATTTGAGCAGTTAAAAAGCGCCACAGGCGACCTTGAGTTTTTGTTCAGCGGGCCTTGGCCCCCCTATAATTTTATTTCCTTAAGCAGAAAACTTTATATGCCCAAAGACTTTGATGGAACAGATATATTTGATGCAAGATCTGCCGGGAACCAAGGCAGGAGATGACAATGGATAAAATAATCGATGTTGATTCCCCGGATGCGTTTATTGAGGAAATAGAAAAACTGCAAAACGTCCTTCCTGAAAGGATTAATGCCAATCCCCAAAACGCGGATAAAGGATTAGTAAAACTAGTTCTTACGCTTGTGGAGTTGGTAAGAAAATTATTGGAAAAACAGGCGATAAGAAGAATAGATGCAGGCTCCTTGAGCGAGGAAGAAATTGAGCGAGTTGGCGAGACCCTAATGAAATTAGAAAATAAAATGCAGGAGCTAAAAGCAATTTTTGGGTTAAAAGACGAAGAGTTGAATATAAATTTAGGACCCTTAGGCGATTTAATGTAAATGACCTCCGTCGTTTTGCTTCGCAAAGCGAAGCAACGGGGAGAATTTATCCTGTGGTTAGGCTTTGCTCGCCATCCCTCGAACTATCCCGAGAAAAATCGAGGGAAGCGAAGCGAGGGATATTTAGAGGAGGAAATATGCATAAGGAAGACGCCAAGATAACCTGTCCGGTATTTCAAACGGGAGAAAGAATAATAAAGGATTTCACGGATAAAATTAATCAAGCTAAAGGAATACAAGAGAAGGCAAAATTTGCCGAGGAGTTACTAAAAGAAGCAGGCGCGCTGCTTTCTTGCCCGGATTTTAAGGGTGAAAATTTAGACTGTAAGAACTGCCGTTTTATTGCCAAATTGCGCAAGAAAACGGCAAATTTGATTATAGGGGCTAAAAAATTAGCGAGGACATAAGTTATGGAGCCATTTATAACTGATATGAACGACATAACTTATAAGTCCGAACTAATCCCGCACCCAGCAAAAGAAGATGTATTATGTATACGTACTAAAGAAGGCAAAAACTGGTAAGCCTTATTATGGTTATAGTAATGATTTGAAACGGCGCTTATCCGAACATAAAAAAGGAATGCGGAAACTTATTTATTACGAAGCTTATAAAGCAAAATCTGATGCAAGAAGAAGGGAAGTAGGAATAAAAATTCCGGCTATGCAATCAGCGCGCTTAAAACAAGAATCAAGGAGTCGTTAAGGTAAATTGCTGGGTGCGGGATTAAATTCGCAGACGCCCTTAACAAAGAACGTCAAGGGCTATAAGTTATGTCGCTCGTGTTCACTCGCTCCATAACTTATCTGCTCATTTAAAAAGGAGACAATCTTATGGAAGAACAAAAAATGATGCATGCTACAAACGCAACCAATCTTGCCGATATTTTAGAGAGGGTGCTGGACAAGGGAGTTGTTATTGCCGGAGATATAAGGATTCAACTTGCGGACATAGACCTTCTTAATATCAAGATACGACTTTTGGTTGCCTCTGTGGATAAGGCGATGGAGATGGGGATAAATTGGTGGCAGCAGGATTCTTATTTGTCAACAAAAGCAAAACAAACCGAGATAGAGAAAGAGAATGTTGAACTAAAGAAGAGGTTAGAGCGATTAGAGGTCAAAGCCAAAGTGAAATAAGTGAGGACATAAGTTACGGAGACTACTACTCTGTAACATTAATTCATGGTAGTCCTTGGAGACAGTAAGCGCTTATTCTTCGAGCGAATCCGCCTGAGGCGGATGAGTCGAGAAGTTCTGTTGCTGCCCCTGTCTGCGTGCCACGCACAGGCAGGCGTATCCATAGTTCTTGACTCGGCCAATGGCCTCGCTCGAACAGTATAAAATTTATGTTACAATGCACTACTATGATAGAAGAAAGTGACATAACTTATATGAGGACTCTTATCTACGTTCCAATTATACATACAAGCGCTGACCTCGGTTCTTTGGCAGTGGATGTAACTAAAAGAGGCGTTGCGGATTTAGGCAAAGACGCCTGGCGGGAACATATAAAAACTGTTAATAGATTTTGGGACGCCATCTCGTTTTATTTTGATTCTATGGAGGTAAGCGGAATGAAGATATACCAGGATGGAATGGTTGCCGGAGGCGAGATAGGAGAGAAAATAGTTGAAGAAGGCGTAATGGCGAGAAGCAAAAACTATGATTTGATTTCAAGGCTCCTCAAACGAGGAGCCATTTTAGTTAAGACAGAAGATTTTAATCTTGTGAAGGAAGAGCGCGATAGGTTATTCGCTATAATTAAGGCAAGGTCGATAATCCAAAAATTAATCGCATTGATGAATTTTAAGATAGTTAAAAACAGGCTCTTAAACAAAAGAGATAAATTTATCAGTGAAAGGATAAATGAAACCCTGGATCAAGACGAAACAGGAATTATTTTTATCGGCGCCTGCCATAATCTGAAAGAAAAACTTTCCAAAAGCATTCAAATCAAAGAAATAAAGGATCCTGATAAGGTAAAAGAATACCAGAAATTGCTGCCTTTTTACAATAAGCATAAGCAGCGGTTTGAGGAATTAGCCGAATACCTTGTTTCCGAGATGGAGGCGTAGATGACTTTATTTGAAGAAATAAGAGAAATTATTAGTGAGCAATTAGAAATAAAGCCCGAGATTATAAAGCCAGGCGCCTCATTCATTGACTTGGGGATAACTCTATCCGATGCCATAGAATTGGTGCTGGAGACAGGAGAGATGCTTGGTGTCGAAATTCCCGACGAAGACGCGGAAAAGATGGGTACGGTAGGCGATTTAGTCGGTTATTTAGAGAACAAAATAGAAAATATAGTTTAAAAGAGGCGGGGACAGAAGCAAGGATATGAGGGCAATTTCTATAATTTTCTTATCGGGATTTATACTCAGCAATCTCGCATTAGCGCAGGATTTAACAGAGAAGTCTATTAAATCTTCGTTAACTGAGGAAGTCAAAGGAGAAATCTTCTCTGTTAACGATGGGACTTCTCTTAATGGGACGAGAATATTAATTTCAACTTCTGGTTTAGCCCAATTTGATTCTTATTTATTAGACGAGCCTCCCAGATTAGTGATCGCATTTCAATCAAAAAATGTTGTAAGTAAGATAGGCAATGAAGTCGTTGTGAATCAAGGTGTAATAAAAAGGATTACAAGCAGTTATTTTGAAGGAGGAGAAAAAAGGCTATTTAAATCGCTAATCTTTGAACTTACACAAAAAGCGCCATACGAAATACGACAAGAAAATGATTCCATCCTAATAGATATTCAAGCGCCTTTTAAAGGAACCGCATTTTCTATAGACGGCAATGGATTTGTTGCAGCAAGCGAATCCAGCAATGAAAAATTGAAAGCAATGGATTTAGCTTTCATACAGGCAGCAGAAAAGCAGATAGTTTTAGAAACTTCCGAAGTAAACCCCGTTAGAGAACTTCGTTCTCTAACGGTTTGCGCTGAGGGCGGCCTTATACCGCCGTCAGCTTCAAGCGGAGATGACTATCGGCTAAAGTCGGTGGCTTTCTCTAACGGGGTAAAGGCGATTAAAGAGAGCCCTGAGCCCTTCCCCTTCGTTTTACTCAGGGTCAAGGATAAACTTCGCGAAGGATACATTGTTTTATCGAGATTCTTCCCCCCGTTGCTTCGTTTTGCGAAGCAACGGGGCGGGGGTCAGAATGACGGCTTTTTGGGACTTTTGCAACGCCCTCAATTTACGATAAACGCAATATTTCAGATTTTAGGATTAGTTTTAGCTTCCGGAGTAGGATTTTTACTTTTTTGGCGCAGATATAGATTGATCTTGGATAAAAATATGGCAATCCAAGAAATCGCCGGGCTTAAATCGGAATTGGAAAGAAAAAACAAGCTCCTTGAACAGGAAGAAATTATCCGTAAAACGATAGAGGCCGCTTCATTAGCAAAAGAAAAGGAATTTGAACAGCTTAAGTTAAAATTGCAACAGGAAGCAGAACTCTTAGAACAGGCAGAGGAAAGCCGTAAAACAATGGAAGATAAATTATCGCAAAAAGAAAAAGAGTGTAACCAGCTTAAAAATTCCTTCGAATCCTTAAGAGAAATTCTCGTTAAAAATGGATTAGCGAAAAAATTATCTTCTTCTGTGGATGAAGAAGAATTTTGGATTGCGGGAAAATCACAGGAAAGAAGACAACTTCCCCGTTTAGATTTAAACAGAGATTACAGTAGAACCATAGTTTTAAGAATCGAATCTCAGGATAAATCCAAAAGTGTAAAATCCTTTGCCAGCAATGTCAGTTCTGGAGGGCTATGCTTTGAGACAAGAAATGATTTTAAGAAAAGCGAAATAATAAATTTAAGAGTATTCTTTTTTGGAGATAGAGTTCCTATTATGAAAATCAGGGCAGAAGTTATCTGGAAGAAAGCGGCATTAGCCGTTAATAACTTTGGCGCTTCTTTTGTTTCCTTGGAGGAGCGGGATAAAATAGAACTCGAACGCTATTTAGAATCGAATCTTATTAAACCAGCGCAGGGAAGAGTTGTTTGCCGTAGGTCTTTGTTGATCAAGCGCTTACAAGATGAAAATCCTCAATTTAGAGAGTAGTTTTATGGAAGAGCCTATCCGGCAGGAGATAAAATGTTCTATTTTTCTTGAGGCAGACGCAGTAATAAAAAATGTAATCTCAAAATTTTTGAAAGCAAGTTCTAAAGAAAAGCAATATTACGCAGAGGATATCTTACTTGAGGCAAAAACTTTATTGGTATGCTCAAGTTATAACGCACTAAATCCTGATTGCTTGATTTGTCGCTCTGTTTCATGCGAGTATTTCCGGGAATATAAATATTTATCCAGGGCAACGGATGTCAAAACGTTAATAACCGGGAGGAAATCCTATGTTTAGGAAAGATAATCTGCCAAGGGCAGAAGAGAAGACTATTGATATCGAAGCCGGCATGCAGGGTAATCTTAAATTTACGGGTCCGGTTAATCTGAGGATAAATGGCAGTTTTGAAGGCGAATTAGAAGCAAAAGGAATTTTAATAATAGGCGAAAAAGCGGATATAAAAGCTAAAATGGTCAAGGGAGATAATATAACAATAGCAGGCAGGGTAAAAGGAGACATTGTATGCAGTAAACGCCTTGAGCTTTCTCGCTCAGCAAGGGTTATAGGAAACGTCAAAACCGATGTTCTTGTCATCAATGAGGGAGCGGTATTAAAAGGCGAATGCGAGATGTCAATTGAGGATGAAAAGGGTGAACTTAAAGAGATTTCTAAAAAGAAGGAGTAGATTTTTTAAAAATGGCAGAAACGCTTGACATTTTTATCATTTCTTGATATATTTATAAGAACTTTTTCGGGTGAAGGAGAAAATTTATAAAAGCAGGAAGGAGAGCAACGAGGAAAGTTTATGGCAAATGAAACAGTGTTTAAACGCTACAAAGGCAACCCTATAATTACCGCTAAAGCTGTCCCGCGGGCAAATAGCATTCACAATAGCGCCATAGTTCATTATGAAGGCGAATATAGGGGAATCTTTAGGGTTGACGAGATTGACTTGAACTATACCCTTCATTTAGGCAAGAGTAAAGACGGCATCAATTGGGACATTGAGCCAAATCGGATAAAGATGGAGAGCGATAATCCCGAAATTTTTGTTACCGATCAGAGTTATGATCCGCGAGTAACAAAGATAGACGATACTTATTATGTAACTTGGTGCAATTCAGGAAACCAGGGGCCATGCATCGGCCTTGCCACAACGAAAGACTTCAAGACTTTTCGTCAAGGGGAGAATCCTCTACCGCCGGCAAACCGCAATTGTGTAATATTTCCTAAAAAGATTAATGGAAAATTCGCCATGCTGCATAGACCGAGCGACCGCGGGCATACGCCATTTGGCGATGTCTTTTACGCTGAAAGCCCGGATCTTACGCATTGGGGATGCCATCGTTTTGTTTTTGGCCCAAGAGGGGGATGGCAGTCAATCAAGACCGGACCGGGGCCTCATCCGATAGAAACGCCTGAGGGATGGCTTTTAATTTATCATGGCGTGTGGATGAGCTGCAACGGCTTTATATATTCAGCAGGCGGGGCTTTGCTTGACTTGAAGAAACCTTGGAAAGTTTTATATCGCACCAAGGATTACCTTATGTATCCGACCGAGCTTTATGAGCGCGTAGGCGACGTTCCCAATGTTCTATTTCCAAGTTCTGCCACTTTAGAGGATAACGGCATAATACGCGTATATTACGGTTGCGCTGATACGGCCATTTCGATGGCGGAAGCCAAGATGGAAGAGGTTATAGAGTTTATCAAGAAGCATAGCTTCTAATTTAACACAGCAGTAGTAGTAAAAAAGAAGAAGGAGGAACAAATAGTGGCAAGAGGAAAAGTAAAATGGTTCAGCAACCAAAAAGGATACGGGTTCATTACTCCTGAATCAGGCAGTGATGTATTCGTTCATCACAGTGTAATTCAGGGTGAAGGTTATAAGACTTTAGAAGAAGGCCAGGAAGTCGAGTTTGAGATCGAAAAAGGTCCAAAAGGCGAACAGGCCAGAAATGTCGTAAAGGTATAACCGCAAGATCGATAGGCCCGGGCGAAAACCCGGGCCTATTTTTTTAGTAAGTACTTTCCCGCCCGCCCATTTTACATTGTCATTGTCCGGCTTGACCGGACAATCCAGACACCTATTAGAAAAATACTTGATTTTTTAAGCATCAAGTTATACTATAATTATTGTAGTAACAACATTTTTGAAAAGGAGGTGATGCCGCTTGACCAAGATAATTTCTTGGCTTATGCTGCATCTCCAGCCTTCTCGCATTAAACCCCGAACAACTCAATAAATATCCTTATTGACACTCGGATACGTTTAGCGAAGAATCTCACAAGGATGTTGAAAGAGATTTGGCCATCGGAAAGATAATGCTATTATTTTAACCCGAGGGCTTTGGAAATGTCTTTGAGATTCATAGAGGAATAAAGGCGAGGCATTCTCAAGGCGGCAGACAATCTTAACCGGATATAGTTAAGACCTGCCGCTTAAATCTCATTTTTATTTTGCGCAATTCCTAAAGTATTATCATACGTAGATTACGTTGGTTCATGGATTGATCGCCTGTTTGTAGGCAGACAGGGATAATCTATGTTTGTATGACTGGATTCCCCGCTTAAAGCGGAGAATGACACTTTTCTGCCTGAAGTAATGGAAGTTACGAAACCACTTGTAATTTTGAAGCGCCTCATAATTCGTTATTCATTCCCAAATAGAAAATCTTCTTTAGATTTGCCGTCTTAAGGTGTATAATCTGTAAAAATATAGAAAGGACCGCTTAATATATGAAGATAGGAATTATTGGTTTCCCGCAGACAGGCAAAAAGACGCTCTTTGGATTATTGACAAACTACCAGATCTCCGAGAAGGACTTGGCTTCCAACAAGCCGATAAAGAGCCTTGCCGAGATAAAAGACCCGCGATTCGACAAATTAGTCGAGATGTATAAGCCGAAGAAGGAAGTAAGGGCCAGGATAGATATCGAGTTACTGCCTAAGATCGAGAAGGATGCCATTACGAAGGGTGATATATTCAAAGACATAGCCGATACCGACGCGATATGCCACGTCGTAAGAGCTTTTAAGGACGACTCCGTTTATCACGTAAGCGGTTCCGTGGATCCGCGGCGCGACATAGAGAGCGTAAACTCGGAGCTTATCCTTCATGACCTGATATTTATTGAGAAGCGGCTCGAAAGGATAGAACAGAATTTAAGGAAGATCAAGGATGAGACAGCCGCGAAAGAGAAGGAGCTTCTGGCGAAACTCAAGTCGCATTTAGACAAAGAACTTCCCTTAAGACTTTTGGATATTAGGCCCGAAGAGAAACGGTTGATAGCCAGCTATCCTTTTGTTACGCGAAAAGAGATGATATTGGCCCTAAATGTATCAGAAGACGACCTTAAGAACGCGGCTCTTATCGCCGAGATAAGAGAACGCTATAGGCCGTTAAAGATCGAGGCTATGCTGGTCTCGGCGAAAGTCGAGGCCGAGATAGCGGGGCTGGAGACGGAGAAAGAGAAACAGGAATTTCTGGCGGCCCTTGGAATAGAGGAACCGGCGATAAATATCCTTACTTGTCTTTGCATAGGCGCCTTGAATTTAATATCATTTTTTACTGTTGGCGTTGATGAGGTTCGGCAATGGACTATTCGCGTGGGCTCATTAGCGCCTGAAGCGGCCGGCGCGATACACTCCGATCTTCAGAAAGGATTCATACGCGCGGAAGTTATAAAATATAATGATTTAGCCGGGCTTGGCAGTGAAGAGAAGGTCAAGGAAGCCGGGAAATTTTATCTAAAAGGCAAAGATTATATCGTCGAAGACGCGGACATAGTAAGCATCAGGTTTAACGTCTAAAGGAGTAGTTTACCCAAAATTTAAGTATGTTTTTACGTAATAGTTGCAGTTCAAATGGGTTAGAAAGATTTAAAGGCGTATGAAGTAAGGCAAGAAATAGAGAGAGAAAATATTGTTCGAGCGAATCCGCGCTTTTATCTTCTCGACGATGCTCGAAGAATAAAAGTGCAGCTGAGTCGAGAACCGTAACATTGATAGAAAATTTTGGGTAAACTCCACTCTAAAGATCTTGACAGGCCGCGATATTCGTGCTATCTTTTTTAAAAAAGTAACACTGCGAGAAAGAGCTATGTCAAAATTGGTCAGGTTCGGGATCTCATTAGAGGAAAATCTTCTTAAAAAATTCGATTCTCATTTAAAAGAAGGGGGATACACAAACCGCTCTGAAGCAATACGCGATCTTATTAGGGAAGGTTTGGTTGAGAGAGAGTGGCAGGATGACGAGGAGATTACGGGAGCGGTTACTTTGGTGTATGATCACCATAAAAGAGAATTAGTCAATCGCCTTGTCGGGATTCAGCATAGTTATCACGATAATACGATATCTACCCAGCATTTGCATCTGGACAGGGATAATTGCCTGGAGATAATTGCTGTGAAAGGCAGGGCGGATAGAATAAAAGCTCTATACGGACGGTTAAAAGCCGAGAAAGGCGTAAAGCATGCTTTGTTGGCTATGTCGACTACAGGAAAGAAGATAGGATAGGTAAACCCGTTTATTTTTTTGTGACTTGGTAGCACGAATATTATATTAATAACATAAAGGAGGTTTTTATGCGGATTCGGATTTCAACAGTTTTTATCGCCGTTATTCTTGTTTTGATCGGCGCTTGTCGCCCTGCTTACAGCGAAGGTTGCGATGCCGGTGGCTGGAATTCGTCCTCGGCAGGGCCCGTTACGACGTGGACAGCCCCACTTTGCGGTAAAGGCAAGTTTGTTATCCAGCCGTTTTTCTTTTATAATATGACGCGGGGATTGTTCGATTCAGAGGGAGATTACGGCTCTCTGCCGGACTGCGACAAAAAATACCAGTTTCAACAGCAGTTATTCGCGCAATACGGCCTTACCGATTCGCTGGAGATAGATGGACAGGCGGTTTATCAGGAGAATTTCGCGAAGGAGAACGGCGAAAGCGCCAATTCCGACGGCTTTGGGGACAGCTATATTTTTTTACGATACTGCTTTGCCGAAGAGAAAAAATATTTGCCTCACATAACAGGCATATTTCAATTAAAACTTCCGACGGGCAAATACGAGAAAGCCGACCCCGAGAAGATAGGAACGGATTTGATGGGCGCGACCTCGGGAGGCGGCTCTTACGATCACGGATATGGAGTTATACTAACCAAAAAGTTAAAGCCTTTTATTTTGCATCTTGACGCTATTTATAGTTTTCCCATAGAAAGAAAGATAGGCGGCATAAAGACGCTTTATGCCGGCTACTTGAATTACGATTTCGGCGCCGAGTATTTTCTTCCAAAGGGCTTTAATCTTATGCTTGAATTTAATGGGTTTTTGCAGGGGGGCAGGAAAGAAGACGGCGAAAGGATAGTCTCTTCAGATATCGATTATTTCAATATCGCGCCCGGTATCGGCTGGTCAAACGAAAAAATCCAGACGCTTTTGTCTTACCAGAGAACTTTGGCAGGGACGAATACAGATGCCAACGACTCCGTAATCTTTACTTTTGTGTATACGTTTTAATGTAGATATGTTGATGATGCGGATGCGGCAAACTATTTCATAACTTTTCTTCCGTCATTCTGAGGTAGGCCCTCTCGGCTTCGCTCAGGGCAGGCTGTGGCCGACCCAAGAATCTCTGTTCCGTCTTAGATTCTTCCCCTTCGCCTCTGGCTCAGGGTCAGAATGACCATCAACAGGGGTTATGAAATACCTTATTATTGGAAAATCGAAATATGCACATTCCAGACGGCTTCTTAAGCCCGAATGTATTTATTCCCGCGTGGGTTATCTCCGCGGGGGGTATTGGTTATTGTTTAAGAAAGACATCCCAGGCCTTAAAAGATAAGATGATTCCTTTGATGGGAGTAATGTCAGCTTTTATCTTCGCGGCCCAGATGTTGAATTTTCCGGTAATGGGCGGAACCTCGGGCCATCTGCTTGGAGGAGTTTTGGCCGCGATTTTACTCGGCCCTTGCGCGGCCGCGATTGTTATCTCGATTGTGCTGATAGTGCAGTGCCTGATATTTCAGGACGGCGGGCTTAGCGCATTCGGGGCGAATGTCATTAATATGTCTTTTTTTGGCGCGGCCGGCGGCTATCTTATATTCAATATCATAAGAAATTTGGTAAAAGGTTTTAAGGGAATAATGATCGCGTCGGCTTTTGCTTCGTGGTGTTCAGTCGTCGCGGCGGCTTCGGCCTGCGCCATAGAGCTCGCGATATCCGGCACGGTTTCTCTTTCTGCGGCGCTTCCCGCCATGATGGTCGTTCATATGTTTATAGGCGCGGGAGAAGCCGTAATAACCTGCCTGATTGTGGCTTTTGTGTTCAAAGTAAGGCCGGATTTGATATATCCGCATAAATAGGGGGTTTGGTTGTGAGCGGAAAAGAGATTCTCGCGGGCTTGCTCATAGCGTTGTTTTTGGCGATTTTTATCACTCCTTTCGCGTCTGAATGGCCGGACGGGCTTGAGAAAGTCGCGGAAGAAAAAGGGTTTATCAAAGCGGCAGAAGAACCGTTATTCCGCGCGCCTCTCGCTGATTATACCTGGCCCGCGATAAAAAGCGATAAGCTGTCAGCTTCTTTCTCAGGAATAGCAGGCACATTGATGACGTTCTTTTTGGCTTACGGGGCCTCATATGTATTAAATCCCGTTAGAAAACTTACACGGCGCATTAAATCCTGTGTTCGTGAAATGGTATATATCGCGGCAAGCCGCAAGGTATTTTCTAACGGGATAAAGAAGCGCAAGAGATAGATGAGGCACTCCTATCTTGATCAGTATAGCGAGCTGGACAGTTTTACGCATCGGCTGGACCCGAGAATAAAGATCGCCGTTTTTACGGTCATCATCTTATTCGTTATATTTACCCCGTTAGAGAAAATTAATCCCGTTAAAAGTTTATTTCTAATGGAACAAACCGAGCGGGTTTCTCTAATGGGGTTTACGCCGTTAAGCGCGCTAAATAAAACCGCCGGCGGGAATAATCAGGTATTCGCGCTTTCGCCCGCCTCGCTTATAAGCTTTAGCCTATATGGCTCGCTTCTCGCAGCTTTAATATTATTATCGCGGATTCCGCCTGTTTTTATCGTTAGAAGGTTATTGACGGTCTTGTCCTTTGCTTTTCTCATCGCGATATTTCTGCCGTTCTTGGGAGAAGGGCGGATATTGCGGCAATGTCCAGTTGGTTTCCTGAAGTTGGATATTACGGATACAGGGCTCTTGATATTTTTAAATGTCGTTATAAAATCTTTTCTTTCGGCTTTGTGTATGATCGTTCTTGTGGCAACGACCAAGTTCCCCGACATATTAAAGGCGTTGGAGGAATTGAAGTTTCCGCGTTTGTTAACCATGATAGCCTCTTTTATGTACAGATATTTTTTTGTGATCGAAGATGAGCTTATGATTATGAATCGAGCCAGAGAGGCCCGTTCGGCAGGCGGCTCGAACTGGTTTCAGGCTAAGGCGATGGCGAATATTCTCGGAATTTTATTTGTCAGATCGTATGAGCGTTCCGAGTTGGTGTATTTGGCGATGTGCTCTCGCGGCTTTGAAGGCAAAATAAAAACCTTGAGCGGCTTTAATAAGATAAGATCGCCGGATATTATTTTTTTGTTTATTATAATCTTGCTGTTAACCGGCGCAAGATTGGCGGGAATTTATTATGGCTAAAAAAGCCGTAGAAATAAGAGAGTTAAATTATTCATATCCGGACGGGACCAAGGCCTTGTCGCGTTTGAATCTGGATGTGTTTGAAGGTGAGAGTATCGGTATCGTAGGTCCGAACGGAGCCGGAAAGTCAACTTTATTGCTTCATCTAAACGGCATTCTTAAGGGAAGCGGCGAGGTAAAGATATTTGGTTTGGAAGTTAAGGACGGGAATTTGCCTCGCATAAGAAGAGAAGTAGGCTTGGTTTTTCAGGATCCCGATAGCCAGTTGTTTATGCCGAAAGTCTTTGACGACGTTGCCTTCGGGCCGCTTAATATGGGGTTGACAGGGCAAGAGGCAGAGGCGCTGGTTAAGGAAGCGCTGAAAAAAGTGGATATGTCGGATTTCGCGAATCGGATGTCGCACCACTTAAGCTTTGGAGAGAAGAAGAGAATCTCTATTGCCACAGTTATGTCAATGAGTCCAAGGATCCTGGCTTTCGATGAGCCCACGAGCAATCTGGATCCCAAACATAGACGCGAACTGATAGGTCTCTTAAATAGCCTGAATATTGCCAAGGTAATCGCCAGTCATGATTTAGAGCTTATATTGGAGACATGCTCAAGGACGGCGATACTTAACGGCGGACGGATAGTCGCTTGCGGCGCTACTTTGGATATACTAAGAGACAGGAATTTACTTGAGGCCAACAATCTCGAATTACCAGTTTCGCTCTCAAGAGATAGCCTTGAAGTTGCAAGAGCAGGGGAATCAGGCCCTATGTAACGGGATGGCAATGATTTTTTATTTGTAAGTGGCGGCTCTCTATGTCTGCCCTGTATGTTAGCCCCCCAATATCATGCCTGAGGCGGACCCGCCTCCGGCGGGAATTGGGCAACTACAATGGCAAATGGTTTTGGCCCAATAAATTGGGCAGCTACAATGTTAAAAGATGTAGCCTGCCGATTCATCGGCGATTACCTTCCATCAAAATATTTTTAGTGACTTTTTTCTTTATCTGTAATATAATTTATTAGTTTGTGAAAAAAATAACAATCTAATGTCTAATATGCAAAGTTTCGGCAGGTATATCCCTCAGGAAACCGCGAGCAGGTTAAGCCTTTACTTAAGAAGCTTAATGATGCTTGAACGCAAGAAGATAGCCGTAGCTTCTTCCGAAGATATAACCAGATTTCTTAACGTTTCTCCGGTTCAGCTAAGAAAAGACCTGTCTTATTTCGGCGGTTTCGGGAAAAGAGGCGTTGGCTACGAAGTCAAGGTTTTAATAAAAGAGATAGAGAAAATTTTAGGGACTGACGTTATCTGGAATATAGCGCTTGTGGGGGTCGGGAAACTTGGTTCAGCTCTTTTAGGTTATTCGGGTTTTCCGGAATTTAATCTTAAGATTGTGATTGCTTTTGATAATGATGCCGGTAAGGCGGGCAAGTCCAAACAGGGTGTCAAGATCGAGAATATGAAAGAGATGGAAAGTTCGATAAAGGCTCAAAATATCAAGATTGCCATCTTGTCCGTGCCCGCCGAGACCGCGCAATCGGTTGGAGAGAAACTGGCGGATTGCGGGATAAAAGCGATATTGAATTTTGCCCCTATAAATCTTATATTGCCCAAGGATGTTTTTGTCTCGAATGTTGATATGGCTTCGGAGTTGGAGACGTTGCTTTACAAATTGAAGAGCGAAAAAGATTAATTTTTGGTTTACCCCGTTAGAGAAAGCCACCGACTAAAGTCGGTGGTCATCTCTTGAAGTTGACGGTGGGATAAAGCCATTATCAACGCAAACTGTTAGAGGACGAAGTTCTCTAACGGGGTTTACTTTGTGAAGAAATTCACAAAAAATTAACATCAAAGCAGTTAAAAAGGATAAAGAAGGGAGAAAGTGAGAATGGAAAAAATAAAAAATCGGTGGGTGATTGCTATTTCCGGCGTTATTATGCAATTATTATTAGGAACAGTATACGGTTGGAGCGTTTTTAAAAAGCCATTAATGGATGCGCATGGCTGGAGCGGCCCGCAGGTGGGGCTTGCTTTTACAATTGTTATTTTCTGTCTCGGCTGCGCTGCGGCATTAGGCGGTAAATTCGTTGACAAAGCAGGCGCGCGTAAAGTTGCCACAACCGCGGCAATATTATTTGGTTTGGGGACATTAATCGCGGGATACGCGAATAGCGTAAACAATTTATTTTTGTTATGGCTTGGATATGGCGTTATTGCAGGCATAGGAAACGGGTTAGGTTATATTACGCCAATTGCCGTTTTGGTAAGGTGGTTTCCGGATAAAAAAGGCTTCATTACGGGTTTGGCCGTTATGGGTTTTGGGTTCGGTTCAGCGTTAATCGGCTTGACCGTTCCATCGTTGTTAACAAAAATAGGCATAACCAACACATTTTATCTTTTGGGGGCAATTTACACCGCAGTATTATTAATAGTGGCTCAGAATCTTAATAATCCTCCGGAAGGATGGGTTTTGCCGGTTGCGGCGAATACAAAAACAAAAGCTAACACGGCTCCAATTGATTGCGTGGATTTGAAGACAGCATTAGGCATGAAAGAGCTTTATATTCTTTGGGGAGTTTTATTCATTAACGTGACAGCGGGGCTGGCATTGATCAGCAATCTTTCCCCTATGGCGCAGGCCCAGCTGGGTGTAAGCGCTGTTTTGGCCGGCACGATAGTTTTTGTTTCTTCGCTTTTTAATGGGGCAGGAAGAATATTTTGGGCATCGGTGTCCGATAAAATAGGCAGAAAGAACGTATTTTTAATAATGCTTATTTCTCAGATACCCCTGTTTTTATTATTGCCTAAAGTAACGAATGTTTTATTTTTTGGCGCCATAAGTTGCTATATTCTTTCTTGTTTAGGCGGCGGATTTGCGACGATGCCGGCTTTTGCGGCGGACACCTTCGGGCCTAAAAATATCGGCGGTATTTACGGTAAGATTTTGCTTGCATGGAGCACTGCCGGCGTAGTCGGGCCTATGTTAATGGAGTATTTTAAGAAGACATCAAACAGTTTTGCGTTGGCGCTTATCGTAGCCGCGGCGTTACTTTGTTTAGGAGTTGTTTTGATTTCGCTGTATAAGAAGCCGAAAAATTGCCCATCAGGCGATGTGGCTAAAATATAGAATCGTAACTTTATCCCATTAGAGAACAAAGTTCTCTAATGGGATTTATAAACCTGAAAGGAATTTCGAGATGAAATCTGTGATATTATTGTTAGCGGCGTTGGCAGCGTTCTCTTTTTCAACAAGCGTATTTGCGGGCGATGGCAAGTATTACAGCGAATTCGCACTCAAGCATAAAATAAATGATAAATTCGAGGTATTCTTCACCCCTGAGATGCGCCTTAATGATGATATGGGTAATCTTTATTATTATAGTTTGAGAGGCGGGGCAACGTATCATGCGCACAAGAATCTCGATCTCTCGCTTGCCTCCAGGTTTCTCCAGACAAAAGACAGCAAAGGCGATTGGGACACCGATACGTATTATATTCCGGAGATGATCATAATACCAAAGGTAACAGTAAAGGGTTTTAATCTATCCGATGCCAATAAATTCGAATACCGCGTTATCGAGAATTCCACAGACAGGTGGGTCTACAGGAACCTCGCAACAATCGCTTATCCGACAAAGATATGCAATTTCGAATTCACGCCCTATATATCGGACGAGATCTATTACGATTTCTTGATAGAAAAAATGAATCTCAATTGGGCGACTGTTGGCGCCAACAAGAAAATAACCAAGAATCTCACGGTCGGCCTTTATTATCGCAATGAGGCTGTCCGGACAGGCACGACATCTAAGTGGGTGACAAATAATATTTTAGGCTCGAATGTAACAATTGACTTCTAAGGATTAAACCCCGTTAGAGAATTACATTCTCTAACGGGGTAAAGAGGAAATTATGCCAAGAGTTCTGACTACCTGCATATATTGCGGATGCGGATGCGGGCTTTATCTCGTTTCCGACGGCAAGAAATTGACAGGGGCGTATCCCAGTAGAAACCACCCTGTTTCAAGAGGCGCGCTTTGCGTAAAAGGATGGAATTCGCACGAATTCTCCAATAGCGCTGAGAGGCTTACCGCCCCCCTCATAAAGAAAGATGGCAAGTTCATCGAGGCTAGTTGGGATGAAGCGCTTAGTCTTATCGCGGAAAAGTTAAGCGGGTTCAAGGATAAATACGGGCCGGATAGCCTCGCTTTCTTAAGTTCGGCGAAGACAAGCAATGAAGAGAACTTCCTGATGATGAAACTCGCCCGCGCCGTATTCAGGACAAATAATGTGGACCATTGCGCAAGGCTTTGCCATGCCTCTACTGTGGTAGGGCTTGCGGCTACCTTCGGCTCAGGGGCGATGACGAACTCGATAAATGAGTTCGAGGATGCGGAAGTTATATTAATTACGGGTTCGGACACGACAGCTCAGCATCCCCTCATAGGCTCACGGATAGTCAATGCGGTAAACGATAAAGGCGCAAAACTCATCCTTATCGATCCAAGGGCGATAGAATTAGCCAAATACGCCGCTATCCATGTCCGACAGAAGAATGGCACCGATGTAGCGTGGATCGATGGCCTTATAAATGTGATAATCTCAGAAGGCCTGTACGATAAGAAATTCGTAGAGGAGAGAACAGAGGGCTTTGAGGAATTAAAGACGCTTGTTAAAGAATATACCCCCGAATATGTTGAAAAGATAACTTCTATTCCCAAAGAAAAGATAGTTGAGATAGCGCATATTTACGCGAAAGCGCGCAAGGCGATGATCGTCTATTCTATGGGCATCACCCAGCATACGACCGGCGTTGACAACGTCAAGTCTTTGGCTAATCTTGCTATGGTGACCGGGCATCTCGGATATGCCTCTTCGGGAGTAAATCCTTTAAGGGGGCAGAACAACGTTCAGGGGTCCTGCGATGTGGGCGCTTTGCCTAATGTCTATTCAGGATATCAGACCGTCGCGGATGAGAACATAAGAAAGAAGTTTGAGGCAGCATGGGGCGTTGAGGGATTGCCTCCCAAGCCGGGCATGACCGTTACGGAGATCGTTAGCGCCGTCGGAAAGGGGACTATCAAGGGCCTCTATATAATGGGCGAAAATCCCATTATCAGCGACCCTGACTCAAATCATGTAAGAGATTGTTTAAGCAAGGCCGAATTTTTGGTCGTACAGGATATATTCTTGACCGACACCGCGGAATACGCGCATGTAGTGTTGCCTAGCGCGAGTTTCGCCGAGAAAGACGGGACATTTACGAATACGGAGAGAAGGGTAGAGAGGATAAGAAAAGCCATAGCGCCGCCAGGTCAGGCAAAGGCGGATTGGCAGATACTTTGCGAAGTCGCGAAGAGAATGGGATATAAGGGGATGTCTTATAGCCATCCTTCCGAGATCATGGACGAGATCGCCGCGGTAACGCCGATATATGGCGGAATAAGTTATACAAGGCTGGATCCCTACGGATTACAATGGCCTTGCCCGACGAAAGATCATCAGGGTACGCCGGTTCTTCATAAAGAGAAATTTACGAAAGGAAAAGGGACATTTATGCCCCGTCCGTATCTGCCGCCGGCAGAACAGACGGATGAAGAATATAATTTTGTTCTCTCTACCGGCAGGGTATACTGGCATTGGCACACCCGGACTATGACGAACAGAACCTCGACTCTCGAGAGGGAGTCTCCGGTACCATACGTAGAGATGAACCTTGAGGATGCAAAAGAATTGGGAATAAGGAACGAACAATTAGTAAAGGTGTCCTCGCGCAGAGGGGCAATTACATTAAAGGCGATAGTCGGAGAGCGGGTGGCGAAGCGCTCTTTGTTTATACCGTTCCATTTCAGAGAGGCCGCGGCGAACGTGCTGACAATCAATGCCGTAGATCCGGTAGCGAAGATCCCGGAATATAAAGTTTGCGCCGCGAAGGTAGAAAAAATATGAATAATAAAATAATCGGGAAAGAAAGCATCGAGGGCTTACTCAGGGAAGCCGCCAAAGAATGGAATACGTATGTGCCGCAGAAAAACTTAGGCGGGGATATCTGGTTAGAGCCGCTTCCAAGAGAAGACAGGGAATTGGAAGAAGCGCTAAAAAATATAATTTTAGGTGATGAAGACGTCCTCATATCGCCGAAGGATATATTCTTTCCGCAGCTTGAGTCGCTCCTTGAATTTAAAGCCGGAAAGATTAAAGAAGTGACTGAGTCCTCGCCGAAGTTGTTATTCGGGATCAAATCATGTGATTTAAAAGGCATGCTTTTTGCCGACGATTTTTTTAAACGCAATTTCGAGGATAAATATTATCTAAGCCGTATACAGGGCAGGTTAATCGTTGTTATCGGTTGTATTAAGCCGCCGCGGGCAAGCTGTTTTTGTACCTCGGCGAAGACAGGGCCTTTTGCGAAAGAAGGATACGATCTGCAGCTTGTAGACACCGGAGACTCTTATTTGGTAGAGACGGGCTCCAAGAAAGGCGAAGCATTCGTCGATAAATTTAAGAAGTATTTCAAGGATTTTTCAGAGGATGCCGGCAAGTCCATATCCGAAATAAAGTCAAGGGCATCCGGAAATGTCGAATTAAAGGTGGATTTCCAGAAGGCCTTAGACCTTATGGCGCAGGATGGCTTCCTGCCGGAAGAAAATTACAAGAGAATAGGGGAGAGATGTATTTACTGCGGCGCCTGTCTCTATGCCTGTCCTACGTGTACCTGTTTTAACGTCTTCGATAATACCGACGGCAAGGAAGGCGAACGCGTGCGCAATTGGGATGCCTGCGTCTTTGAGGGCTATACCCGCGAAACAAGCGGGCATAATCCAAGAAGAGAAAAATGGCTTAGGACATCGCGTAGGTATGAACATAAACTTAAATTTGACTACAAAGTCACAGGAATGAGCGGTTGCGTGGGATGCGGCCGCTGCCTTTCAAGTTGTCCTGTGGATATAGGCATCTCAAAATTCATTCAGGAAATAACGGAACAGAGAAAGATAATGTAAGTGAGGCCGCGACTTATAGAGCGTAAGCGAACATAAGTCGTCTGGCCGAACTTACCCTGAGCGTAGCGAAGGGTCTATATAGATGGAAGGAAGATCAGGATGAAAAATGAATATACCCCATTTTCGGCGGTAATCGAAGATATCAAGGAAGAAACTGTTGATACAAGGACTTTCCGAGTGCGGTTTACAGACAAGAACCTCGCAGACAATTTTCAGTATAAGCAGGGTCAGTTTATGGAACTATCGGTTATCGGCGCGGGGGAGGCGCCTATCTCCATAACCTCTTCGCCTTCCAGGAGGGGCTTCCTCGAGTTTACGATACGCGCAATGGGAAAGGTCACTAAAAGTATCCATAATCTAAAGAAAGGCGACACCCTCTACCTGCGAGGCCCCTACGGGAATTCATTTCCTTTCGAAGAACTCAAAGGCAAGAACCTTTATTTTATAGCCGGCGGCATAGGCCTCGCCCCGGTTCGCAGTCTTATAAATCTGGTTATGGACAACCGTAAGGACTTCAAGCGCATAAAGATATTATACGGCGCAAGGACTCCCGACGACCTTTGTTTTAGGAATGAACTTGAAGACTGGAAGAATATCCCTGACACCGAAGTATGGCTGACTGTCGATAAACCATGTGTTGGCTGGGGATGCAGAATAGGAGTTGTGACAGAGTTATGGAAAGATACCCATGTAAGCCCTGAAAATGCCGTCAGTATCTTATGCGGCCCGCCCATAATGATAAAATTTGTAGCAATCAAGCTTAAGGAATCCGGCTTTGAGGATAAAGATATTATAATGACGCTTGAACGTTATATGAAATGCGGGATTGGCAAGTGCGGGCACTGCAATATCGACGAAAAGTTCGTCTGCATTGATGGCCCGGTTTTCAGTTACGAAAAGATCAAGCATTTCCGCGCTAAAGAGTATGCTTTCTGATAAAATTTCACCAAATATAACCGCCGCTATCTTGTCCGGGGGCAGGAATAAAAGAATGAACGGACGGAATAAGGCTTTTATCAGAATAGGCGGCGCCCCGTTTATTCAAAAAACAATAAAGCTTCTGAAAGAGATATTCCCCGAGACTTTTATCGTAACTAATTCACCGGCAGAGTATTCGGCCTATAAGAAAGACTGTCGTATTATCAGTGATGAGATAAAGGATATCGGCCCCTTAGGCGGCATTCACGCCGCGCTATCCAAGACATCGAAGGAAGCCGTTTTTTTTGTAGCATGCGATATGCCTTTTTTGCATAACGGTTTTATCCGGAAAGAGATCGCATATTTCAATAAGAGCGATAGCGATGCGGTTGTGCCCAGGATTACGGGCTTGATAGAACCTCTCCACGCTATATATAGAAAAGATTTAAAAGATAAGATATCCGATTTTGTTAAGGATAGCGGCAATCGTTCAATAAGAAACTTCCTTGCGACGGTTAAGGTTTCTTACTGGGATGTAGAGGATGATATTTTACACAGGAATATGTTCAAGAATTTAAATACAGAAGAAGACCTAATCGAGGCGGGAGGCAAAATACATGCAGGTAAAATCAAAGATCTGGTTTGAGAAAGACGGAGAGTTGGTTTTCGGGATAGGCAAGAGCCTTATCTTAAAAGCAATCGGCGAAACGGGATCGATCAATAAAGCCGCTAAAAAAATGGAGATGTCATACCGGCACGCGTGGAGCTATGTCCGGTCGGCGGAAAGGCGGTTAGGCAAGCCGTTATTGATAAAAGTCAAGGGGGGCAAAGAAGGCGGCGGGGCGGTCCTGACGGATTACGCCAAAGACTTGGTGGAAAAATTTGAGAAACTCGAACAAGACGTAACGGCATTTACAGACAGACATTACAGGGAGATATTTTTGTAATCGATGGAATCATTCAGAGTAACAAAAATAAGGGCAGGCAATAAGGAGATCATCGAAGATCCGGTAATTGAAGAAGTCCCCCTTACCCTTATAGTGGCCGACAAGGAATTAGCGACTTTTTCTTGTATGCCTGCCGATCTTGAGGACTTGGCGGCGGGATTTCTCTTTACTTCAGGGTTGATAGGGAAAAAAGAGGACATAAGAAAGATAATTATTGACCATCAGCGCTGGGTAGCGCGCATAGAATTATCAAACGATAGTATTGCTAAGGAGATGATATTAAGGAGAGTTTATACCTCAGGTTGCGGCCGGGGCGCTTTATTCTACGGCACGCCGGATATCGTAAAGAAATTTAAGATTGACTCGGATTTAAAGATAGGGGCGGTAAAGATCAGTTCGCTGGTCGCGGATTTCCAGAAAAGATCGGAGTTGTATCTTAAAACAGGAGGGGCGCACAGCGCGGCGTTAGCAGATGATGAGGGCATCTTGATCTTCAAAGAAGACATCGGAAGGCATAACGCTATCGATAAGGTCATCGGCAAGCGGTTAAGAGAGGGCGGTTCCTTTGAGGACATGATTATGATAAGTAGCGGGAGGTTTTCATCGGAGATTATCCTTAAGACGCAAAAATGCGCGATCCCGATACTGGTCTCCATAAGCGCCCCAACCAATCAGGCCATAAAGCTTTCGAGGAATATGGGCATCACCCTCGTGGGTTTTGCCAGAGGCGATAGGATGAACGTCTACAGCGGCGAAGAAAGAATAGGAGAGAAATAAATTGAAGAGCAAACATAAAGTATTTATTTTTTTAATGTGCCTATTGCTATCGGCGAAGATAGCAAAGGCAGAAGGGAATATTCTCAAGGGTCATTATTTAGGTAAGTGGAAAATTGATTTTGGCGCAGAGGAAAGATTGCGCGGTGAATACAAGGAAGATTTTGATTTCAACAAGAATAAAAAAGATAACGGAAGCCTTCTGTTCCATCGCCTCAGGCTTAATAGCAGCGCGATGCTGGGTGATAAATATGAAGTGTTTCTCGAAGGAATGGATTTGCAGGTCGGTAACCATCGCCTGAAAAAACCGGATCAGGCGGATAACTTTGATTTGCATCAGGCATATTTCAGGATGAACGATATGTTCAGTTTATCTTTTGATGTAAAATTAGGCAGGCAGGAGATGAAATACGGAAAAGGAAGATTGATCTGGGCGGCTACGTGGTCAAACAGGATCAATCATTTTGATGCCGCGGTCTTGCATTATAAAGGCAGCGGATTTTACGCCGATCTACTCTCTGGACTGCGTGTCGGCTACGACGATCATAATTTCAACAGCCCAAATAGGCACGATATGATTAATGGCTTATATGTCGGTTATCAAAAGGACAAACAATCGCCGCTCATCGAGCCGTATTTCCTCGCCAATATCGATACCGATGATTTAAATAATCTGAAAAGGTTCACAACAGGTTTTAGGCTGCAGGCGAATTTATTAAAAGATATTGCATGCGATATAGAAGCGCCATATCAATTCGGCAGGGATAAAGGTAAAAGCGTAAGCGCTTATGCAGTACATTTTGACGCCAGCCGCAGCTTTGACATCCCTTGGAAGCCGAAGGTTAATTTGGCGTATAATCTTGCAAGCGGGGATAGAAAGGTAGGAGATAGTAAGACCAATACATTTATCCCGCTTTATCAGTCTACCCATGACCCATATGGTATAATGGATTTCTTTAGGTGGGAAAATATGCAGGAAGCGGCGGTCGAGATAACCTTGAACCCGTATAAGAAATGGAAGGTAATTCCCGCGACGAATTTCTTCTGGTTGAAGAGTAACGTTGATTCTTGGTATGATTCATCCGGCAAAAAACTCAGGACAGATACCGCCGGAAACGCAGATTCGTTTGTGGGTCAGGAAGCTTCCTTGGTAATAAAATACGACTTAAATGATAGTATAAAAATTGACTCCGGTTACGCTCATTTTTTCACCGGATCATACGTTAAAGATACGGGTACGCATAATGATGCGGATTGGCTGTATTTGCAGTTTAATGTCAAGATTTAGTAAAAATACAAAAAGGAGCAGGAAAAATGTTTAGGAAACTTAGATTAGGTTTAGGCATTATAGCTTTATCAGCCGTTGTTTTTATTGCCGGCGTTAAAGCAGAAGAAAACAAAACGGTTATTTTGGCCACGACTACAAGCGTGCAGGACACGGGATTATTGGATGTGTTGATTGACGCATTCCAGAAAAAGACGGGTTTCACGGTAAAGGCCATTGCGGTCGGCACGGGCCAAGCGCTTCAGATGGGCAGGACCGGCGAAGCGGATATATTGTGGGTACATAGCCCGGCTGATGAAGAACAATTTGTAAATGAAGGATACGGAACGGACAGGACCACATTTATGCATAATGACTTTGTGATATTAGGCCCCAAAAATGACCCGGCTAAAGTCATGGGCACAAAAAAAGCGGCAGAAGCGTTTAAAAAAATTGCCGGTGCAAAGGCACTTTTTATCTCGCGCGGAGACAATTCAGGCACCCACAAGAAAGAAAAGACGATATGGAAAGAAGCGGGTGTGTTGCCTGATAAAAAGGCCTATATAGAAGTAGGCCAAGGGATGGCCCAGACGATAGCGGTAGCTAATGAAAAACAGGGTTACGTATTAGCGGACAGATCATCATATCTGTCGCTGAAGAAGTCTATGGATTTGGTAATAATTTTTGAAGGAGACGAGGCGCTGATTAATCGCTACAGCCTGATATTGGTCAATCCGGCTAAATTTCCAAAGGTCAACCCCGTTAGAGATAAGACAGTAAAAATAACCAACGGCTGCCTTTGGCAGCCTATCTCTAACGGGGTCAATAGTAACGGAGCCCGGGCGCTATTTGATTTCCTGCTTTCTAAAGATTCAAAAGTGATCGTCGAGAATTTCGGCAAAGAAAAATTCGGCCAACAACTTTTCTTTTGGGATTTAAAGGGAAACATATAAAAGTGAATTTTATATTGGAAGGTTTCAAGAAAGGGGCCGTATTAATTTTCGGCCTCAATAGTGAAGTTCTCACTATACTAAAGCTTTCTTTAGGCGTATCGATAGCCGCTACCTTTATCGCGGTATGTATCGGACTTCCTCTGGGAAGTATTATCGCCATAAAGAAATTTCCCCTAAAGAAAATCGTCATCGCTTTAATAAACACAAGCATGGGACTGCCGCCGGTTGTAGTGGGTTTATTTGTAGTGCTTTTCCTGTCCAGAAACGGCCCATTTGGATTTTTGCAATGGTTGTATACGCCAAAAGGCATAATCTTAGCGCAAGTGATCATAGCTACACCGATAATAACCGGCCTGTCCCTTGCAGCCGTGCAGAGCGTCGACCCGAAATTTTATCGGCAGATCTTGGCTTTAGGCGCCACGACAAGGCAGTCCATTTGCGTATTACTCAAGGAGATAAGACTTTCTGTCCTGGCCGCGGTGATCGCGGGTTTCGGCAGTATTATCTCGGAGGTCGGCGCGGTAATGATGGTCGGCGGCAATATTAAAGGACAGACCCGTGTCCTGACTACCGCTACAGTGCTGGAAACCAATATGGGAAATTTCGAGATCGCCATAGCGCTCGGACTGATCCTGCTTACGATGAGTTTTATCGTTAATCTGGCGCTGACATTCATTCAGCAGCATAAGGCAGGACAGAATGGTTAAGATATTAGACCTTAATTTAGAATATTCCAAGCGTTTCAGCCTTTCAGTCGATAACCTCGTTATCGAAGAGGGAAAGATCTTCACTATTATCGGCCCCAACGGGGCGGGCAAGACCACACTTTTAAATGTCATCGCGATGTTCGAGAAGCCCAAGACAGGCAGGGTGGAGGTTTTCGGGCAGGATGTTTTGAATGGTAAGAATAGTTTATCGTTACGCCGCCAAATATCGTTTGTATTTTCGCAGCCGTACCTTTTAAATAAAACGGTTTTCGAAAATGTTTTTTTGCCGCTTAGATTAAGGGGATCTGCCGATGGCAAGAGGGTGGAGAAAATGCTCGAGCTATTTAAGATAACCCATTTAAGAAATGACAATGCGGCCTTGCTGTCTCAAGGGGAGAAGCATCGGATTACGCTTGCGAGGGCTTTTGTCTCAAATCCAAAATTGCTTCTACTCGACGAACCCTTTCTAAGCCTGGACAGTCGGTATAAAGAATCGCTCATCAGCGACTTACGCAGGATAATCAGGTCCAATAGGATTACGACGATATTTATCACGCAGGACCAGACCGAGGCATTGGGCCTCGCCGATAATATGGCTGTAATGAAAGACGGGAAGGTCATACAGCAAGGCAAGCCGCAGGATATATTTACGAGGCCCGCCTCAAAAGAGGTCGCTGATTTTGTCGGAGTCGAGACGATCATCGAAGGGGTAATAACAAAAAAAGAAGAGAACCTTTGTTTTATTAAAGTCGCGGATAAGGTACTTGAGGCAGTTTCGATATATAATGCGGGAGATGAAGTATTTGTCTGTATAAGGCCTGAAGATGTCGTGATATCGAAACATCTGGAGATAAGCAGCGCGCGCAATCATTTTAAGGCGAGGGTCGTTAATATCGAGCCATGGGGATTGGAATACAAGTTAATCTTAGATTGCGGATTTGATTTAGTCGCCTCGGTGACCAAGCAATCTATCGAGGGGTTGGATTTAAAAATAGGACAGGAGATCTTCGCCTCGTTTAAAGCTACGGCGATACATCTTATTAAAAGAGAAGGCAGTTAGAATGATAGAGTTTGAGGAAGCCTTAAACATCGTATTAAAAAATACAGATACTTTACCCGCAGAACAGGCGCCTGTCGATGAATCCACAGGCAGAATAGCCAGGGAAGATACCTATTCAAATATCGAGATGCCGCCTTTTGATAAGTCAGCGGTGGATGGCTACGCGGTGAATAGTTTAGATGTCAAAAGGGTTCCCGCAAGATTAAGGCGCGTAGGTCTTATTCAGGCCGGTGAGTCATTTGACAGGAGGCTCGCAAGAGGCGAGTGCGTAAAGATAATGACGGGGACGCCGATGCCAAAGGGCACGGATAGCGTTGTCATGGTAGAAGACAGCCGGCAGCAAGGAGAATACGTGGAGTTGTCCAGATCCGCGGAAAAAAGAGAAAACGTATGTTTTAAAGGGGAAGACCTTCAAAAAAGGCAAAAGGTCCTTAAAAAAGGAACAAATATCTCCTCTTCCCATGTTGGTATTCTCGCTGCTATCGGCACACCCTTCGTAAGGGTAAGCTGCAAACCGAGAGTTGCTATTTTAAATACCGGCGGAGAGATAGTACCTTTAGGTAAAAAATTGGGAAAGAATAAGATATACAACAGCAATGGGCCGATGCTCTCAGCGCTTCTGAAAGCGGATGGTATTGAGCCCTGCTTTCTCGGGATCGCAAAAGATAATGTCAGGGACTTAAAAAAAGAGATAAGAAGAGGGCTCGATGCCGATATCCTCCTGATCTCCGGCGGCGTATCGATGGGGGATTACGACCTCATTCCCAGTGTCTTAGAGGGTATGGGCATAAAAAAGATATTTCATAAGGTAAATATTAAGCCAGGAAAGCCTCTCTTTTTCGGCCGGCGGCAAAAAGGTACTCTTGTTTTCGGGATACCCGGTAATCCCGTCTCAAATTTTTAGCCTATCTTATCTTCGTGCGCCCGGCCTTAAATAAGATGATGGGTTGTCAATCGCGCGAGCCCGGATTTAAAGAAGGCATTATCGAGACAGGATTTCATTCAAGAGTAGGACGCAAACATTTCGTTTTAGTAAAGGTATCAAAAAGGGAAAATCGCTATTACCTGACCCCTGTAACGAGCCATGGCTCGGCAGATGTTCTTGCGCTCTCAAAAGCTGACGGTTTTATGGTGGTAGAGCCGCATACAGGCGCCATCAAGAAGAAGTCAAAGGTAAAATTTATAACATGGAAAAAGATTTGACCGTAGATTATCTGAGATTTTCGCTGACTGACAGGTGCAACTTAAACTGCATATACTGCTCCCCGCTTAAAAAAAGCCAATTTTTAGGCCGTGACGAGGTCCTTAGATACGAGGAGATAGTCAAGGTAGTTTCTTTATTTGTCAAAGCGGGGATAAAGAAATTGCGGCTGACCGGCGGGGAACCGTTGATAAAAAGAGACCTTGTGGAACTGATCAAAATGTTAAAAATGATAGAAGGACTGGAAGAGATAGCGATGACCACAAACGGAGTTTACCTGAATCTCCTCGCGGAGGGTCTTAAGAAAGCCGGCCTTGACAGGGTAAACGTAAGTCTCGATACCTTGAAAAAGGAAAAATTCAGACATATTACGGGTTCGGATTATTTTGAGGATGTGTGGGCCGGCATTGAAAGAGCGATCGGGATAGGCCTTCGCCCCGTAAAGTTAAACGTTATATTGATGAAGGGAATAAATGACGATGAAATAACGGATTTCGCGCGGCTGACACTCAAGCGGCCCTTGATCGCCCGTTTTATAGAGCTTTTTCCCACTAATAAACGGTCATATAAACTAACCGGCTCCCTGATCAAAGGCGAAGACGTAAGGAAAAAGATAACCGGGGAATTTGGAGAGATCGATAAGATCTCCGGCGTTAGAGGAAACGGTCCGGCCGAATACTATAAGATAAGAGGTTCGACAGGCGCCATAGGGTTTATCAGTAATGCCAGCAAGGATTTTTGCGGCGAATGTAACAGGATAAGGGTCGACTGCGCGGGGAGGGTGTCACCGTGCCTGTTTTCCGGATATATCTACAACCTTAGGCCCTTACTGCGGGACGGCAGCGGGGATGACAAATTGCTCGCCTACCTAAAAAATATATTAAGCGCGAAGTACGATTACAATAAAAAGAAAACGGCAAACCGCTGCGGTATCGAAATGAGCGCTATCGGAGGATAAAAATGGGAATGATAGATGTCGGAGATAAAAGAAAGACAAGGAGAACAGCCAGGGCAGCGGCTTTCGTTAAACTTAACGATGATATAATAAGAAGGATTAAGGATAACGATATGCCGAAGGGAAACGTATTGGAAAATGCTAGAGTAGCGGCGATACTGGCGGCCAAGAAGACCTCCGAGCTGATACCGTTGTGTCATAATCTTGACATAGAATATGCCGATGTAGATTTTACATTTAAGGCGGACGGTATCTTGGCGGAATCGACGGTCAGGACGACCGGAAAAACAGGGGTCGAGATGGAAGCGATGGTCGCCTGTTCTGTTGCCGCCCTTACTATATACGATATGTGCAAGATGTTTACGAAATCCATAGAGATAAGAGACATTTATTTGATCGAGAAAAAAGGGGGCAAGAGTGGCGTATACAAAAGAGACAAGAAATGAAATAAAAAGAGGCCGGATTTTTTCGATCAATTCGAGCAAGCATAAAGGGACATCAAAGATTCCGGTTAAAACAGCTTTGCTGATAAAAGGCCATGGTTTAGATAAGGACGCGCATGCGGGAGATGAGATAAAACAAGTCAGCCTGCTTTCCATAGAAAGCATAAGAAGACAAAAGGAATGCGCCAAAGTCAAAAAGGGCGTGTTGTTAAAAGCAGGCGACTTTGCGGAGAATATCACGACTGAAGGCATCAATCTCGCAGATTTAAAGATCGGCGATACACTGAAGGTCGGCAAGGAGGCGGTACTGGAGATATCAAAGATAGGCAAGGAATGCCATAAGTATTGCGCCATCTATTATAAGATAGGAGATTGCATAATGCCTCGCGAGGGTATATTCGCGAAGGTATTGAAGGGTGGGGAGATCCGCATCGAAGACGACATCGAGGTGAGGAAGAATGCGTAGCGAACGAAGCAAGCGGAGTCCTGAGCGACCCCGACGTATCGTCGGGGGAGTCGAAGGATTTAAAGCGGCCGTATTGACGATAAGCGACAGGTGCTCAAGAGGCGAGAGGCAGGACGATAGCGGAAAGGTTATCGTAGACGCCGTTAAAAATTTAGGCGCGGAGGTTGTTTTATATGATATAATCCCTGATGAAGCCCATTTGATAAAAGAGAAGCTTCTGCTTTGTTGCGATAAATTAAAAGCGGACATTGTCTTTACTACAGGCGGGACGGGTTTAGGCCCGAGAGACGTAACTCCTGAAACTACGGCTGAAATATCCCAAAAAGTGATACCTGGTTTATCCGAACTTATAAGGTTGGAAGGCCTGAAAAAGACAAAGAACGCTGCGCTCTCAAGAGGAATCAGCGCGATAAGGGGAAGTTCGGTCATAATCAATTTACCGGGCAGCCCGAAAGGCGTAAAGGAATCTCTGGCGGTTATACTTGACATCCTTCCTCACGCTCTTGATATGCTCAAGGGAGCCGGGCATCCATAGTCATTGTGGTCAAAGCAATATAGCCTTGAAATTTAACGTCGAGCGCAGATAGAAATTAAGAATTTTGTAGGGACAGGGCCCTCGGCTTCGCTCGCCTCGATTTGCCATCGGCGAAGCGGGCCGAGAGGCGAGCTTGCCCCTGTCCGTTGCTTATAATTATCAAAAGGCGACAGGGCGACCGCAAGCAGACTGTGTCATAATGTAGTTGCCCAATTTATTGGGCATATATATTGTGCTCGATAAATCGAGCAACTACAATGCGTTGATGCATTTAGTGGAAGAAAAGAGATTGTGACACAGTCTGAAGGGTCCACCCCCTACATTGGGAAAATTGAACGTTCCCGAGCAAAAATAAACCGAGATGACGGCAAACAGCGCGGCAAAGATAAAAAATGACATTCTAAGTGAGACTTAAATTTCAAGATAAGATGAGGTTTTTATATGCTTGAGGTAAAAGGTTTAACCGTTGAGATATCAAAGAAAGAGATATTAAAGGATATAAATTTTAATATCAGAAAAGGCGAAGCTGTTGTTTTGTTTGGGCCCAACGGCAGCGGCAAGTCGACCCTGATAAGGACTATTATGGGATTTGCGGGTCATTTAGTTAAGAAAGGCCTGATTATGTTCAAGGGCGAGAATATTCTTGGGATGCCTATCGAAGAGAGGGTGCGTTTGGGTTTAGGTATTATGTATCAGCATCCTCCAAAGATACGAGGCGTTAAACTTAGCCAGATAGCGCGATTTTTGTGCGATGATGAGAGCAAGATAGGCGGGTTTGCCGAAAAACTCTTAGTTACCGAACATCTTAACCGCGACGTTAATTTAAATTATTCAGGCGGCGAGATGAAACGTTCCGAATTATTTCAATTAATGCTTCAAAATCCCGACCTGCTTCTTCTCGATGAGCCTGAATCCGGCGTGGATCTCGAGAACATAAGCGTTATGGGGCAGGCCCTCGAGGATTATCTTAAGCAGGAAGGGAAGTCCGCTTTGGTTATAACGCATACCGGCTATATCCTTGATTACATAAAGGCGGAAAGAGGTTTTGTTATGATAGACGGAAAGGTTTGGTGCTCGGGAAACCCTAAAGAGATGTTCGAGAGCATAAAAGAGACCGGATACGAAAAATGCAAGGTTTGCGAATGTCCGCAGAAAACTTAAAGAACAAGATAGATAATAACGATACCGACGTAATCTCCTCATCCGGCATAGATATATCGGAAAGGACGCGCTTAGGCAGTTTTTTGCAGCAGGACAAAGATTTATTATTTTCAAACAGCCTTTCCGATTCAGTGGATATTTTGGGGATTAAAGAGGCATTGGATAAATTCCCCGAAGCAAGGGAATATTACGGCAAGGCTTTCGGTTATCTGAATATGGAATACCCAAAGGATACCGAAGGGGGGTATTTTATCAGGATAAAGAAGGGCAAGACGGTCGAGCTGCCTATTCAGGCGTGTATGTTCTTAAAAGCCAAAGGGTTCGCGCAGAAGGTCCATAATCTTATCGTAGTGGAGGAAGGCGCCAGAGCCTATCTTATAACGGGATGTTCAGCTTCAAAGGCCGGTAAAGAAGGTTCTCATCTTGGCCTTTCCGAATTTTTTGTCAAGAGAGGCGGCTATCTTAACTTCACTATGATTCACAGCTGGAGAGAGGATGTAAGTGTCCGGCCGATGAGCGTCTCTTTAGTGGAAGAAGGGGCGAGCTTTATCTCCAATTATGTTTGTTTACGTCCGGTAAGAGAGATAACTATGTATCCGACTGCCGTTCTATTGGGCGAGAGGGCGCGCGCGAGTTTTAATTCTTTGATATTATCGCATCCTAACAGCTTTCAGGATATAGGCTCAAGGGTTATCTTTAAAGCGAAAGACACACAAGCCGAAATTATCGCCCGCGCCGTAAGCTTAGGAGGAAAGATGGTTTCGAGAGGACATCTTAAGGCGGAGGTTGAAGATATAAAGGCGCACCTCGAATGCAGGGGGCTGATCCTTTCGAAAGAAGGGATTATTCACGCGATCCCGGAACTTGAGACGGATTTCAGGGATGTGGATATGTCGCACGAGGCGGCCATCGGAAAGATAAGCAAAGAAGAGATAGAATATCTGTGCTCGAGAGGGCTGTCCGCCCAAGAGGCGCAGTCGGTGATTGTAAGGGGTTTTATGGATGTAGATATTCTTGGATTGCCGGATATTCTCAAGGCAGAGATAAAAAACCTTGAGGAGAAGACTTTAAAAGGAAATTTATAATTTACAATCGTTACTGTCCAAATCAGCATTTGTCATTACTCGACTTGGAGACTGGGTCATAATGTAGTTGCTCGATTTATCGAGCACAACATATCGGCCCAATAAATTGGGCAACTACAATATGTTGATCTATTTAGTCGAGAAAAAGGGTTGTGTCCCAGTCTGCAAGCCGGACAATGACAGTGTGAAATTAAATCTCAAAATCAGTTTTCTATCGTGAAATAGCATTTAATTCAGATATGCGTAATTTGTGATAATATTGCAAGGCGAAAGAGATGAGCATAAACGATCTTAAGGCGGGAGAGGCGGTAAAGTCAGCGTATTTGCTGAAGAGAAGAGAGCTTCTCAAGACAAAAGAGGGCAAGCCCTATCTTAGACTTTCTTTTGGCGACAAGACCGGTGAGATAGAAGGCAGGATGTGGAATGAAGCCGATAAAGTAAGCAGCGCCATAGATTTCGGATGCGTTGTTTTTGTCTCTGGAATGGTTGAGGTATGGAAGAATAATAAGCAGATCAAGGTGGACAGCATAAGAATCGCCGCTCCGGCAGAGTATAAACGCGAAGACCTGATAAGGTCTGTTGAAAACGTCGAAGAGATATTTGCGAAGATAAAGGCTTATCTTGACGGTATCCGCGACAAATGGATTTTAGTTTTGGCCAAAGAGTTTTTGGAAGACGCCGCTTTGATGGAGCGCTTTAAAAAATCCCCCGGCGCGCAGAACTGGCATAATGCCTACATAGGCGGTCTTCTTGAGCATACATATGAGGTTATGTATGTAAGCGAGAGGGTTTGCGAGCTATATCCCGAAGCCGATAAAGACCTTGTTATTATTGGGGCTTTCTCGCATGATATAGGCAAAATATTCGAGCTAGACACTGAGACTTTTGAGTATACCACCGAAGGCGCTTTGATAGGGCACCTTACTTTGGGTTTCGAGCTTCTCTCTAAGAAGATGGATAGGATTGAGGGCTTCCCGAAGGAATTGGAATCAAGCCTTAAGCATATAATATTAAGCCACCACGGCAAATATGAACAACAATCCCCTGTGCTGCCAAAAACGCTTGAGGCGACGATAGTCTATCACTGCGACGACCTGGTCTCTCAGGCGAATGCCGTAAAGGAATTAATAAAGGCTCAATCCGACGGCGAGAAGCAATGGTCGAATTACGTTACGATAAAGAGCAGGAAATATCTGCTGAAGAAGAAATAAATAGAAGATCATTTGCGCGGAAAATAAGCCGAAGTAAGTTTGGGCCGCCTATTCCACTAAACGTTGTTTGTGGATTCCATTCTCGTAGATTTCGACGCGCGCACAGGCCGTAATCACGGCACAAAATTCAGGTTTAGACAAGACAAACTGCCGGAGTTGTATGAAGAGGTAAGAAGGATAGGTTAGGGTGTTCCTTTGGGGAAGGTCCGAAATTTCACACACAGAAGGCATAATAAACTAGGGTTCGCTATGAGTGCAAAAAGAGGAAAAAATGGGCAAAGAAATAACCGCAACTAAAATCGCTATTTTTCGAAAACGAGAGATCAGAAAAACCATCCATAACAATGAATGGTGGTTTGTGGTTGTTGATGTTGTGGCCGCGTTGACAGATTCAGTTCAGCCGGATGGATATATTAAAGATATGCGTAGGCGCGATCCGGAGCTTTCCAAAGGGTGGGGGCAAATTGCCACCCCCCTTTCTATCAAGACGCTTGGCGGTATCCAAAAGCTCAATTGCGCAACTACGGAAGGTGTCTTTCGTATTATCCAGTCTATTCCATCTCCCAAAGCCGAACCTTTTAAACGCTGGCTGGCCAAGGTCGGTTACGAGCGAATCCAAGAAATTGAGACTCCGGAATTGGCCACAAAAAGGACAAGGGCTTTGTATAAGGCAAAAGGGTATAGCGATGAATGGATTGAGAAACGGATGCGCGGAATCGCTATCCGTGAGGAGTTAACGGATCAGTGGCAGAAGCGTGGCATAAAGGAGCAAAAGGAATACGAAATATTGACCGCCGAAATATCGAAAGCGACATTTGGCATGACCCCATCGGCTTACAAAAAACACAAGGGGCTC
>JAZDOX010000100.1:0-2801 GCA_043798215.1 Candidatus Omnitrophota bacterium
CGAATCCGCCTGAGGCGGATGAGTCGAGAAGTTCTGCTTTAGTCCCTGTCTGCGTGCCACGCACAGGCAGGCATATCCATAGTTCTCGACTCGGCCAATGGCCTCGCTCGAACAGTATAAAATTTATGTTACAATGCACTAGCCTTGAAATTTAAGTCTCGCCCGGCCTTACTTTATTACTCGTCCCGAAGCTTCGGGACTGCGTCATACTTGTCCGCCTCAGGCAGAAACCGGCTCTGCGCTCGACATTAAATTTCAAGGTAAACGGTTTTCTTGCTGTGTCATTTCCTGATCAAGTTCTCGGCTTCGCTCGCCTCGATTTGCCATCGGCGAAGCGGGCCGAGAGGTTAGCCGGGGAATGACAAATGCTAATTTGATAATATGGAATATGAAAAACTACAAACAGAATGGATTAGAGGATAGAAGGTATATAAGGCTTAATACTTTTTTTCCTGTGGAATTCGCGATAATAAGCCTGAATGGCAAAGATACCTTTTCCGAGTTTAACCAATCTTTCACCCGCGATGTCGGCGAGGGCGGGATATGCCTCGAGATAAATAATCTCAAGAGCGATTTGGCGCTTAGATTAATAAGCAAAGCGGCTAAATTGCGCCTTCAAATAAATATGCCTTTTTCCACGGAGCCGATCTCAGCGATAGCCGAGATCGCGTGGGTTAAAAATATAAAAAGCTCACCTCCAAATAAATTCTTAATGGGCATTTCTTACACCGCGATTAAAGATAAAGACAGAAAGCGGATTTTAAGCTTTGCCAAGATGTTGCGCTTAAAGCCAAAGATTATAGCCGGAGCGCTGGCGGCGCTTGCGATAGCCGTGATCGTCAGCGGCGCGGAGGTTTTTAAGAAAGAGAATCTTAGGCGGAACGCGGAAAGCAGATTGACTGCCATAGAGCTTGAGAAATCTAAACTAACCGCGGAGTTAGGCGGCTTAGGGCTAAATAAGATCGAGCTTGAATCAAGGTTAAAATTGCTGGAGGGCGAGAGGTTAAATCTCGAGAAAAACTTAGCTTTAGCGAAAGAGGCTTCCCTGATTTCGCCTGACGAGGTCTCGAGACTTGAAGAAGAGTTATTAAAGGCCCAGACTAAATCGGGGCAATTAAGCGAAGAACTCGCCAGGGTCTTATCCGGTAAAGTTAATTTGGAAGAACGATTAAAATTTCTTGAGGATGTAAAATCAAACAAGCCTGTCAAAGTTGTTTTATTAACGGGCGGGGTTGTAATGGGCAATCTTGAGTCGGAGACGAAGGATAAGGATCTGGTAATGATAAAGGTTTCCTCCGGAACGATAACTTTAAGACGCGATCAGATATCATCGATAGCCGTTCTCACTCAAGAAGAGATGGCGAAGCTTGCTAAAGAGCGGCTCGATCTTGAGAAGCGAATCAAGGATTTAGCTAAGCATAAGATGGCAAGGCAAAGAATCAACGGCGCGGCAGACGGAGCGCAATTACAGACCGGCCGCGGGCAAACAAAAGGGCCAGCCTCCGCCGCTATACCGCGCGAGATAGAGACAGCCGGAGTAGTTATAAGACACGGCAGGATTTATGTGGACGGGGGCTTATTTTTTATAAAGGGAGTCGCTTATAGTATTGGCGTTTCCGGATTATCCAAAGATGCCGAAGAATGTTTTTTAAGCGCGCCTCTTGATATTATCGAGAGCGATTTTAGTATGATGAAGAAAGCGGGAGTAAATACCGTAAGGACATACACGCCCCTTTCCGATGCCGCTCTCGACATAGCCGATAAATATGGGATAAAAGTGATGGAGCAGATTATATCGCCTTCCGCTTATACCGATTACTCTTCCGACGCGGAGCTTAGCGATATGAAGAAACAGGCGCTTGATGTAGTACGAAGACATAAGGATAAAAAGTGTATCTTGATGTGGCTTTTGTGGAATGACGGACCTTTTTGCTATGAAGCGCCGGAGAATCCCATATTGCGTTACGGTTTTGAGAGAGTAAATAAATTTATGAAAGAGATATATTTTGCCGTAAAGGCGGCCGATGAAAGGCATCCGGTTTGCGCCGCGAACGTGTTGAATGTCGAAGGTTATGATCTGGGATTTGACTTTCTGGATGTTATCGGGTGCAATGCTTATATCGGCGGCTACGGTTTTAATTGGAAAGGCAAGCAGGGGGCAATAAAGTCAGTTGAGCATATTCTTGAGATATCCGGAAAATACGACAAGCCCGTTGTTATTACCGAAACAGGTTTTAGCGCTTTTGTGAAGAAAGATTCTCAGTATAAAGCGATCGAGACGCAGATAAAGACTTTGGATGAAAAAGCGGCCGGTATAGTGATATTCGAGTGGGTGGATGAATGGTGGAGGGCCGGCAACGCGGATTTTCAAGACAAGGACGCTGAGGAGCACTGGGGGCTGTTAACCTCGGAGAGAAAGCCTAAATCGGGATTCGAGGCTGTCTCGAAATTATTTAACGCTATCCCAACCAATTCGTTAGGTTATTCGGAAGAGCGCGATATAGCCGAATAAAATTCAGACGAAGAAAACGAAAAGGCATTTTTACCAGATGCAATTCTACTTGCATACAGTAATAAGATATGTATGTCAAATAAGATTGAATGGATTATTCCAGTCGTCCGATAGCATAGGAGCAACGCGCCCGCACATTTAAAGAAGGTAGTGCATTGTAAAGTTAGTTCTTGGCAGTTTGTCATGCCCGAATGTTTTAATCGGGCATCCAGACACGCCCATTTCTGGATTCCCGCTAAAAGATTGCGGGAATGACAATTAGTGAAAACTAATTTTACAATGCAGTAGT
>JAZDOX010000120.1:0-34145 GCA_043798215.1 Candidatus Omnitrophota bacterium
ACTACTACACTGTAAAATTAGTTCTTAGCAGTTTGTCATGCCCGAATGCTTTAATCGGGCATCCAGACACGTCCATTTCTGGATTCCCGCTAAAAGATTGCGGGAATGACAATTAGTGGAAACTAATTTTACAGTGTACTACTCAGCTGAGGGTGGATACAATGTCCATGTGCCAGTAGCCTGACCTTCCCCACCTCTTCTCTCCACTTTTTGGGTTTCTATGGTGTTTATTACGGGTTCAAAATCCGCCTTTTTATCTGTCTTCTTTTCTGCGTCCTCTTTTTTGTATCTTTCCGCCGTTTCTATTTCTTCCGTATTATTACTTATCTCAGTTCTTGAATCTTCTATTATTGATACTATCTCATTACGTTGCAAAACATTTAGACTTTCATTCCCATACGAATATTGTGCATATTTGAGAGTCTTTTCATACAATTGTAACTTTGTTTTTGCGTCTCCATATCCCCGCCTTGCTTCCACATAATTAGAAACGGCTTTTTCATAATACTCTGGTGACGTTCTATGTTCAACCTTGGAAACCTCTTCGTTTTTAGTTTTTTTACCCAGCTTGTTATTGCCAATCATTTTAAAATATTCGTATATTTTCGAGTGAATACCTACTACTCCAATAACATCTCCTACCCGATAACTCTGTTCTCTACTGGAAAATTTGATTTTGAATTCATCAAAGGAAATATCTATAATCTGGCCTCCTCCGATATAATCATTAAGGTTGTATCCCTTATTTCCAATGACTACAAAAGGATTAGGCTTGCCCTCAAAATAGCAAATACCATTAACCACATTTAGTTCTCTACTATTATAGCTCTCCACATCCTTTAATAGTTTAGTAACTTTTCCATAAAAAATTGATGAAAATATTATCAGTATGAGCAATATGACCAGCGATATTTTAATATACTTCACCCTGCAGCCCTTTCATCAAGTTCTTGCTAAATAAGTCCCGTCTTCAGTGTAAACAAAAGAAGACAAAATTATTACTGCAAAGATGATAATATATCATCTTAAACTTTCTTTCCTTCATGATGTATTTTCATGATGTATTTTTTTCTCACGAATTTGACCATTTCTTTAGCCAACCCTATCGCTCTCTTTGTCTCTTCAAAAGAATAATGCACTGGTATATCTGCCGGATAACGCGGCTCGATGCCATACTTGTTTAAAGTAAGAACGGCTTCCCTTTGCGCCTCAAATTCATTATCGCCGCCTTTACAAAGTTTGAGCAGGTAATCCAAATCATGACTTTTCAAAAACTCGATGCCTTCGATTGTCAAATACCCTTTTAAATATTTCTCTACTGCTTGTTGACAATGAAAACAGGTTGTATCCGTGGGAGGATCGGCATCCCTAATAAGAATCTCTGCCGTCTTGATATCGCTATCGCCTTTCTTAAACCACTCTTTTGTTTTCTCTTTTATATAATCATTGCCTTTCATAAATTACCTTGCCTTTGTTGAAAACCTCATTAATAAAAGACCCTTTAAGATTATAAAATTTTTTTGCCTCTTTTGGGGTATAAACAAAAATATCTAATGGAAATTTTATGTCTTTTAACAATTCTCTAATTTCTTTATCCCTCTCGTCTCTACGATAATTCGAGTCTTTAATTACCAGCAAATCTATGTCGCTATCGGCAGTTGAATTTCCTTGCGCATATGAACCAAATAAAATAATCTTCTCAGGGTTATAATCTTTTTTTGTCTTCTCAACTATAGTAAAAATAATCTCTTTGATCTTTGTTTTTTTGAACATCTTAAACTCCACCTGTCATTTTAAGCAACTCTTCGGCTAAACTCATTTCCCTATCTGAAATTCGTTCTTCGATAAATCTTGCTTTTAAACGCCTCGACAAACTGTTTGTAACCATTTTTACCATTTTATTATACGGCCATCTCAACCAAACGTCAAGCCCTAAGCTGACCTCGCCCTGATGTAGGATAACGCCTTGCTTGCGTCTCTGCGCCGCGCCGGCTATCTTTCTAAATCCGCTGACAATATCAAATCTCACCGGCTGGTCAAAACAGAATTTCGCTGGATAAGATCTCCCTTCTTCGGCAACAGGCGCGCATAACTCAACCTTAAACCCAAAATTCCGAAGAGCCCGCAATATCCCTAAATGAATCTCTCTATAAGAATTCGATGCGCCTTTAGGCACCGCGTTTGAATCCTCGCGGCATGCTATAGAATAAGTAAAGCCAAATTCATTGTGAAAAACCGCGCCTCCACCCGTAGGACGACGAACAATAGGAAGGTTATTGCCCCCCTCACCCTCCTCTCTCCCCTTAGGGGAGAGAGTAAAGGTGAGGGGCTTCTGAAACCTGCCTATGGAAATACAGGGGTAAAGCCATTTGTAAATACGCAATGTCGGCAATGCCTCAGCGCTTGAAGCTTCTGACTGGCAAATCATTATTGCCTCGTCTATAGACATATTCGCGCCGGGTTCCCGCGCCACATCAAGAATCAAACGCCAGATTTTTTCCATCGTAAATTCAACCGCCGGGCCGCGAACACTTCATCTAATCTCCTCGCGGGAAGACTATGTGGAGCTTCTTTTAATAAGACTGGATTTGCTTTAATTTCATCGGCTATCTTTTCCATTACTTCCGCGAAGGCATCCAAAGTCTCTTTGGATTCGGTCTCCGTGGGCTCTATCATTATCGCTTCATCAACTATCAAGGGAAAATATATCGTAGGGGCGTAAAATCCATAATCCAAAATACGTTTGGCAATATCAAGCGTCTTTACGCCAAACGCGCTCTTGTCTTTGGCAGTCAAGACAAACTCATGCATACAAGGTTCGTCATCAACCGCAAGCTGGTAACTGCTTTTGACCTTGGCCCTTAAATAATTGGCGCTTAGGATCGCCTCAAGTGCGGCATTATTCAGCCCTTCGGCGCCCAAAGCTTTGATATAGCAATAGGCTCTCAATATAACCCCTACATTGCCAAAAAAAGCCCTCAACTTGCCTATCGATCTCTTATGCTCATAATCAAGGCATAGCTTATTCTTTTTTTGCTTTATCCGAGGCACGGGTAAAAAATCAGCCAGATGACTCTTTACCCCAACAGGGCCGGATCCCGGTCCGCCGCCGCCATGAGGCGTAGAAAATGTCTTATGTAAATTGACATGGCAAATATCAAAGCCCATATCGCCCGGCCTGGCAATACCCATAAGCGCGTTTAAGTTGGCCCCATCCAGATAAAGTAATGCCCCTGCCCTATGGACTATCCCTGCAACTTCTTTTATATTCTTCTCGAATAAACCCAAGGTGTTGGGGTTAGTTAACATAACCACAGCGGTTTCTTTATCCGCTAAATTTCTTAATGAATCAATATCCACACGGCCGGCCTTGTCGGATTTGACCGTCACTACTTCATAGCCGCATAAGGCGGCGCTGGCGGGATTCGTGCCATGAGCCGAGTCGGGAATAATGACTTTTTGCCTGCGTTCGCCTCTTGAGAGGTGATACGCGCGCGCTATAAGCATTCCCGCGAACTCTCCATGAGCGCCCGCCGCCGGTTGCAGCGTAAACTCATCCATTCCGCAAATTTCCGAAAGCAGGCGTTCGGTCTCGTGTAAAATCTCGAGCAAACCCTGCGCGCTGCTGTCCGGTTGATGCGGATGAAGAGCGCTAAATCCTTCCAATTCCGCCAACTTATCATTTATCTTTGGATTATACTTCATAGTGCAGGAACCTAAGGGATAAAAAGCCGTGTCAACGGAATAATTAAGCTGCGAAAGCCGCGTAAAATGGCGTACGCAATCCAGTTCGCTTGCCTCAGGCAGCTCCGCCTGCCTTTGTCTAAGGAATCTCTCGGGAATAAGAGCTTTGATCTCGGGAGCAACAACGTCTAACTTTGGCAGAGAATACCCTTTTCTCCCCGCGGAACCAATCTCAAATATAAGTTTTTCCATTTTAAATGAGGTCATAAGTTATAGAGCGTAAGCGATATAACTTATACGGCCGAATTTAATCCGCCGACCTGTCCTCCGAAGCTTTAGCGTAGGAGGAAGCCAAGGACGAAAGTGCTTTGGCGAAGGCGGATAGTGTTAGTATTTACTCAACACATCAACGAACCTATCCAATTCCTCTTTAGATTTGGTCTCGGTAGCGCATATTAAAACACAATCCCTTAAATCGGGACTTAATCTCCCAAGAGAAAGCCCTCCGATAAAACCGTGCTTAAGGAGACAGCTGTTTATCTTGTCGGGATCCTTTGCGCATTTTATCACAAACTCATTAAAAAAAGGCTGATTAAACTTCGAGGAGTAGCCGCTTAATTTCAATATTTGATCTTTTAAATAATGACTCTTCGCGATATTCTGCTCTGCGACTTCTTTTATTCCGCTTTTTCCCATAACCGACAAATATATACACGCCGCAAGCGCCATCAGGCCCGCGTTAGTGCAGATGTTGGATGTCGCCTTCTCGCGGCGGATATGCTGCTCCCTTGCCTGAAGAGTCAGAACAAAGCCATCTTTACCTTTGCAATCTTTGGTTGCCCCCACGATTCTTCCGGGCATCTTTCGCAGATACTTTTCTTTAACCGCAAAAAAACCCAGATATGGGCCGCCATAATTTAAGGCAATGCCGAGAGGCTGTCCCTCTCCAACAACTATATCGGCATTATACTCTCCCGGCGGTTTCAAAACCCCAAGAGATAGGGGATTGACGCAAGCTATAAACAAAGCCTCCGACGAATGACACATTTTTTCTATAACTTCGGCTTCCTCGATGCAGCCAAAAAAATTCGGGGTTTGAATTACAACACAGGCGGTATCCGAATTAATCTTCAAGCGTAACGCCGTTTCATCAATCACGCCAAGGTCATTATAGTCAATCTCGACAATATCAACGTTAGATCCCGAAAGATAGGTCTTTAACACCAGGCGGTAATCCGGATTAAGGTTTTCGCAAAAAATTACGCGTCTTTTTCCCGTTTCTCTAACAGCTAATAAGACTGCTTCCGCTAATGCACTTGCGCCGTCATACATAGAGGCATTGGCCACATCCATCGCAGTCAATTCGCATATCAAACTCTGATACTCATATATGCACTGCAATATCCCCTGATTAGCTTCGGCCTGATAAGGAGTATAGGCAGTAAGAAATTCTCCTCTCGATATAAGCGCCGGCACAACCTCGGGTATATAGTGCTCATAAGCGCCGCCGCCCAGAAAAGACGTTAGTTCTTTCGTTGAGCGGTTTTTCCGGGCTTTCCCGGAAATAAGCCTTGTCAGCTCTAATTCCGATAATCCTTCCCCGATATTCAATTTGTTAACACGGAGTTCGGCAGGTACGGCTTTCAGCAAATCCTCGACGGATTGCGCGCCAATGACATCAAGCATTCGTCTTTTATCGTCTTGTGTGTGCGGTGTATACTTCAATTTGTCGTTCTCCAACAAAAACCATCTCTTTGAATAACTACAAGCGGTTTTCATAAGCTCCTTTGCTTCAAGTTGCAAAGCGTCATTCCCCGATTTATTCGGGGAATCCAGTCATGCTATAAAATGCGATTTCGTGTCTGGATTACCCGCACAAGGCGGGTAATGACTTATGAAACCGCCTCTAGTTAAGGCGAAGAATTTTTTTAGTTTCTTTTAAAGAAAGAGTTTTAGCGTTTTTTTCTTTCACTTTTGCTGAACGTAAGGCTTTTAAGTCTCCCCAACCCGGCCTAATAGCTTTCGCCTTTACCTTTTCCGCTTCAACGATGCGGTCAATGGCCTTAAGCTCCTCTGTCGTATAGCGCGGCTCAACCTCAACCGGCGTAAGCTTGATATAATTATCCTCTATATCAACGGTAAAAAGCTCGTTTGCCTTCAAATGCATCCTCTTTACTATTTCGTTCGGAATGGTCAACTGGTTCTTGGTCTTTAATTTTGTGATGGTCATCATCTTCCACCTCCATAACAAATATACCATAAGTTAGATAGTGTGTCAAGTAAAACTTTCTAACTGTTTGATATTCTCATAATCTTTTATCGCGTTGTAGGGGCGGCCCCCTCAGACTGTATCGTAATCCCCTTCTTCCACTAAATACATCAACATATTGTAGCTGCTCGATTTATCGAGCACAACATATATGCCCAATAAATTGGGCAACTACATTACGACACAGTCTGCCTGTAGCCGCCCGATTATGTTTGATAATTATAAACGACGGACAGGGACATCCTTCGGCAAGCTCAGGACAAGTTGCCCTGTCCCTACAAAATTCTTAATTCCTGTGTAGCGCACGCTGGTGAAATCCAGCAAGAATTTTCAACGTGCGTCATTCCTGAAATCTTTATTAAGATTCGTTCTTCTTTACATTACCATCACCGACCTATCATGCTGGCCGGTATTTCAAAACGGATCATTCCATCGCCTCCGAAGTTCTCAGCTGGAAGTTCAAGATGGAGCCATTTGACAGTATCCACAGGCTTCTCAAAAACCAATAGGTCAGTAACTACCTTTCCGGGATAGATGGATTCTTTATCTACACCTCCTACAGGCCTTGAGGTTGGTCCGAAGTTAATCCGCTTGTAAACGTTGCTGTTGTCATCAGTCAGTGAGGCAAAGTCTCTGCCAAAGTTGAAATCTTCGCCCTGCCATGTGGAAAAATTAATCTTCTTGCCTGTACTTATGTTGGAAATGTCGAGCGTAATGACCAGTAAGTCATCAGTGGACTCTTGACTGTCTCCAAAAATATCCTTGAGTAGCGCTTTGCCAACTTTAAGAACCTTAATTTGCACCTGAACATCGCCCTGTTGGACCGCATTGGAAGCCTTTGTCCATTCCACGGCTGGTGGTAGAGGTGGCTGGTTTTCCGTCTTGAGTAAAGATCCCGGAACCAAGCCCTGAACCGGATTCGTAGGGACGACGGTTTGGTTTGTGCGCTCTCCCTTCTTGACGGTTTCGGAAACAATGTTCGCACATCCACCGGTAATGGCAAATGCTATGAAAACAGAAAGTAGGCACACGAGCCCTCCGCTTATGGGAAAAACAAAGCCGGTCTTCTTATTGACAATCGCCATGATGAAACCAGCGAATGCCAACAATATCCCGATCAGAGCGAGCGGGATCGCCAAAAGACCAAGAAATGGAATCCAACAGAACAAGCAAGCAATAATTCCCATGACTAGCGCGGCGATACCGAGGGGACTTGCCCCTCGTTTTATCTCGACAGCTACATTCATCTTATCCTCCATTTCGTTTGTTCTTTAACATTTAATATCATTGCTGTCCAAATTAGCATTTGTCATTCCCCGATTTAATCGGGGAATCCAGAGATGCTAGACGGTGTCTGGATTGTCCGGTCAAGCCAGACAATGACATTTTGAAATCGAATCTCAAAATAATATTAGCGTCGGACAAAATAAGCGCTAATTTGGACACGAGTGTATTGATACAATATATGAATTCGTTTTCAAATTTCTCACCTCGTCTTAGATTCTCAGAATGACGCCTTAAAAAATCTCGGCTATATCTTTGCGCGCGAAAATTGGGCAAGCGCCAAAAAATTTTACTTGCAAGTTAAGGGATATCTTTCGGGATGTTCCAAAATTTCTATCGTCAAATCCACATCTAACTTTGGCCAGTATAGATGCTGACTATGCATTAATTCCACATTGCTTATAGATGATATGGCGGCGTCTTTGAACCAAGGATACTTCTTGAAAGGAAGAAAGTATTCCTTACTTTTCAGGAAAATCCAAAACCCATGTTCTGATATGTTAGTTATCTCTGGTTTTGAAATGTTCTTTCCACTTTTTAATAATCTCATCTTTATGCCTCTCGATAATTTTCTGCAAAGAATTCAACTGACATGGAGAAAATCCGGAATACTCCACCAGCGAGATAGTCGGTTCCAGCCAAAATTTTGCTTCTCCCTGCGGAGAAACAACATGAACGTGAATTCTATTTTCTTCTTTTGAGAAGAAATGGAACCTGTAATTTCCTTTTTTGAATATCGTCGGACTCAAAAATTATTCCCCTATAGTTTATCTCATTTTAGACTTTAATTATATCGCCTGCATTGCTGCTTTTCAAGGGCGAAATCATAAAATTCCTTTTCTCAGTGTTCGCCTGTCTTTATAAATTCTTCGTAATCCTTGCGGTTCATAAGCGAATCCGGCTCGGATTTGTCTTTAATCTCAAGCGCGTAAAACCAACCATCCCCATACGGAGATTTATTGATTATGGAAGGATCTTTCTCAACAGCTTCGTTTATCTTTACGACTCTTCCGGAAACCGGCGCGTATATAGAAAAGGCGGCTTTAACCGACTCAACGATCGCGGCTTCGGCGGACTTAGAAAATTCTTTGTTTATCTTCGGAAGTTCAACAAATACCACATCGGTTATCTCTTTTTGCGCGTGATCGGTTATGCCCACGTAACCAATGCTGCCCTCGATTCTCAGCCATTCGTGTGTTTTCGTAAATCGCAATTTATCTAAATCAATCATTTCTTGGTCTCCTGTAAAATGGAACTTCCGTCACAAGCGCTCTCTTCCGTTCTCCGTGAACTACAATCTCCAACTCTGTATTTATTTTTGAATATTCAATGCCAACGTAGCCAAATCCTATATTTTCTTTTAAGGTGGGGGAATATGAGCCGCTGGTAACCGCTCCTGTCTTTTCGCCGTATTTTTCTATTAAACATCCGCCGCGGGCAACGGCTTTATCAATCATCTTGAAACCAACCAGCTTTTCTTTTATTCCATCGGCCCTTCTCTTTAAAAGAGCGTTCTTACCTATGAAATCCTTTTTAAAACTAAGGGCCTTTTCCAATCCGGCCTCAAACGGAGTCCTTTTTTCATCTATATCAACGCCGTAAAGGGGGCAGCCGGCTTCAAGCCTAAGGGTATCTCTCGCCCCAAGCCCTGCCGGAATCAAGCCGCGGGACCTGCCCGCTTCCAAGAGATGAAACCAAAGATCTTCGCTATTCTCGGATCTAAGAAATATCTCAAAACCGTCTTCTCCGGTGTATCCGCTTCGCGAGAGAAGGCAATTGAATCCGCTTATCTTAGTCTCGCAAAATCCGCGGTGCGCCAATTTATTCAGGTCTGCCTCGCACATTCCTTTAACTATTTCAACGGAGGCCGGTCCCTGAATCGCGATTCCGCCAAAAAAATCATTGATATCCTTTATGTCCGCTGTCTTAATCTTATTTGATTTGAACCAATTGAAATCTTTCTCAAAAGTTCCAGCGTTGGCAATCAAAATATATCTATCATCAGAGAACCTGTAAATAAAGACATCGTCTAATATCCCGCCTTCGTAATTGCACATCGGCGAATAGACTATCTTGCCGAAAGCGGCGCCGCTTATGTCGCGGGTAAAAATGGATTGCAAAAATTCGAGAGAACCGCTTCCCGTAACTTCAACCTTGCCAAGATGGGAAATATCAAACAGGGCCGCCTTTGTCCGCGCAGCGTTATGTTCCTCGATTATGCTTGTGTACTGAATAGGTAAAAGCCAACCGTAAAAATGGGTCATCCTGGCTTTTAGGCTCTCATGGGCGTGATAAAGTGGGGTCTTTCTGTCTTCTGTGCGAACCATTTATATTTCTACGGCTATTCTCGCGTCAATAGCGACTGAGCCGCCTTTGTCAACTGAAAAAATATTTAGCGGATTTATATCCAATTCTTTTATCATTGGAAAATCCGTAATCATTTGTGACAATCTAAGTAAACAATCTTTTATTGAATCTATGTCCGAAGGCCTTTCTCCCCTCGCGCCTTTAAGCAGGTCTATCGAACGTATAGATTCTATCATCTCGCCGGCTTGGCGAGGAGTAATAGGCGCTATCCTGAAAGAAACGTCTTTCAATATCTCTACGTATATCCCTCCCAAACCAAACATAAGCATAGGCCCAAATTGTGGATCTTTAGTCATTCCTATGATAACCTCTCTTCCTTCGGTTATCATCTCCTGAACCAATACGCCTAATATGTCCGCCTTCGGCGCGGCTCTTCTGGCGCTCAAGACCATCTCATCGAAAACCCGCCCCACCTCTTCGGCGCTACGCAACCCGACTCTTACACCGCCAACATCGGATTTATGAAGTATATCGGGCGAGGCTATCTTCATAACCACCGGATAGCTAATCTCATCGGCGGCCGCGCGGGCAGCTTGCGCATCTTTGGCAAGGATGCTCTTCGGCAATTTAAATCCGTAACTTTCTATTATATCTCTGGCGGCATACTCGGGAATCTCCCGCCGGCCGGAAGCCAGCGCTTCATTTATTACCCTTCCGGCGCGCGCTTTATCAACTTCAAAGACTTTTAGCTCTTCCTTAGCAACTTCAAGTACCTGCCTATATTTAACCATAGCGTTAAAAGCTGCTATGGCGCGCTCAGGAAATCTGTAATTCGGAATTTTATGTTCTTGCAGCGCCTTCAAGCCTTTCTCTACAAGCTTTCCGCCCATAAAGCTTGTAAATATCGGTTTCTCATGGCGCATCTCCGCCAGACAATCGGCGGTTTCTTTTATCTTGCTATTGCTCTGCGGCGTAAGAATAATTATAGCGGCGTCAACATTCGAATCTTTGATAACGCCTTTTAAGGCTTGTTTATAACGGCTATCATCGGCGTCTCCCATAACATCAACCGGATTATTGACAGCCGCCCCGCCCGGAAGCGTTTTCCTTAAATAATCGGTGGTATCTTTGCTTAAAGCCGCCACTTTCGCGAATGAAGAACGCTCAACGGCATCAGCGGCTATTATTCCAGGTCCTCCGGCATTGGTAAGTATCGCTAAGTTTGCGCCTTTCGGCAATTTCTGATATGAAAACGCAACCGCGTAATCAAAGAGGTCTTCAATGGAAGCTGCTCTTATTATCCCTGTTTGGGCGAAAGCCGCGTTAAAAGCCACCTCGGAGCCGGCTAAGCTTCCTGTATGGCTGGAAGCCGCTTTAGCGCCCGCCTTTGTGCCGCCTGATTTGCATATTATAACAGGTTTTCTTGCCGTAACTTCTTTGGCCACGCGCATAAATTCTTCGCCGTTTTTAACATCTTCTATATACCCAAGAATAACTTTAGTGTCCGGATCCCCGCCAAGAGCTCTTAAAAGGTCAGTCTCTGATATATCGGCTTTATTCCCAAGACTCACGAATTTCGAGAATCCTATCTTTTCTTTAACGGCCCAGTCTAATATCGCCGAACATAAAGCGCCCGATTGGGAAAAGAAAGCAATATCCCCCGGCAGAGGCGAAACAGCCGCAAATGAAGCGTTAAGAGACGACTCCTTGCAGATCAACCCCAGGCAGTTAGGCCCTAAGACGCGTATCTTGAACCTCTTGGCTATCTCGGCTATCTCCAGCTCCAATTTTTTGCCTTCCGGCCCTGTTTCTTTGAATCCGGCGCTTATGATTATCGCCGCTTTTACCCCTTTTTCGCCGCACTCCGTTAAAGCCGCGGAAACATAAACAGCCGGAATAATGAAAACCGCTAAATCCACATCGCGCTTTATCTCCAATACGGAAGAATGGGCCTTGATTCCCATTATCTTTCTGGAATTAGGATTAACCGGGTAGATATCTCCCTTGAATCCATAACGTTTGAGATTTATCAGAATATCATGACCTATCTTGCCTTTCTTTTGAGAAGCTCCGATTATAGCGATAGAACGGGGGTTAAATAATTTATCCAAACCATCTTTGTTCATATTATTTTTCCTTAATTGGTTATTTTATTTCAGATTTAAAGGTTGTCCCGATATCATATCTAAGGTGGGTTGATTTATTTTAAAATAAACGCGGAATTTTGTCAATCAAAAATTCAAGAGCGTCATTCCCCGCTTTATGCGGGTAATCCAGTCATGCGAGTCTGAATTACCCTCCGCCTGATGCGGACAGAAATCAAGTCGAGTAATGACAGATTGCCATAATGACTTATGAAACCGGTTCTACTACTGAAAGTCGACGAAGCTTCGGTAACATTATTTATGAATCATCGAGAAATTTCGTTTATGACTTTCAATATCTCTTCTTTCTTCGCGGGCTTGTTCAAAAATGAATCGGCGCCCTTTTCCACCGCTTCGGCATAAGAGCCCCAATCTCCAAACGCAGTAATTATCACAACCGGCAACCCGGGATAATCCTTCTTCGACTTCTCCAACAATACCATCCCATTCTCTCCGGGCAAAGAAAGATCGGCAAAAACAAGATCGAATTTTTCATTACGTAAAATACCAAGCCCGCCTAAAACGCTAAGGGAAACACTAACGCTGTGGCCTTCGCTTTCTACAACCCTTCTAAAAATCGCGCCAAATTCCTTATCATCATCGACTAAGAGTATTCTGGCCATATCTTTCGCGCCCTTTTTAAGGGCAAACACGCGCTGACTGTTAAAACAACAAACTCACTGCAACTCTTCTTTGTATATCCTGAGAATCTCGGCAACGCTAAAAGCCTGTGAGATCGCCCCTCTGGGGTGATACGGCGGATCGCCGTCAAAGATCTCGGATATAGTAGCTATGCCCGCTTCCTTTAGATGGTCTGTTATCGGTATCAAAAATCTCTTCGCCTCTTCTTTGGTATTCTTGGTCCTGCCGTAAACATTCAGATATGCCGTAATAAAATGACTCAAAAGCCATGGCCAAACCGTCCCCTGATGATATGAAGCGTCGCGTGTTCGTTGATCTCCGATATATATACCGCGATAATTACTGTCGCCGGGCGACAGTGTGCGAAGCCCGTAAGGCGTCAAAAGCTCCTTGCCTACAACATCCAACACCTTCTTCTCTTTTTCTTTGGGAAGCAGCCTGAATGGAAGACTCAAGGCAAATATCTGGTTTGGACGTATCGACTTATCGGGACCTTCCTCGTTTACGCAATCGTATAAACATCCGCTTGCCTCATTCCAAAAAATCAAATCATAATTCTTCTTTGCCAAAAATGCCAGACGGGCGCACTCATTCTTATACTTTAAATTAAGTCCGTCGCATATGCTTTCCATTATCTTCAGGGCGTTATACCAAAGAGCGTTTACTTCTACGGCCTTGCCGTTCCTGGGAGTGACAACCCACCCGCCCACCTTCGCGTCCATCCATGTAAGCTGAAGATCGGAATCGGCCGTCGAGATAAGCCCATCCTTGTCCATCTTTATGCCAAATCGCGTCCCGTTTATGTAATACTGGATGATCTCTTCCATGCAATCCAATATATTCGCTTCCACAAAAGCGTAATCGTTGGTATACTCCAAAAATTTATGGACCGCCCAAAAAAACCACAGGGAGGCGTCTACGGTATTATAGTCCGGATCTTTCGACTCCTCGGGGAACCTGTTTGGTATCATTCCCTGATCGCAATGTTTCGCGAAAGTCAATAAAATATCCCTTGCTTCCTTAAATCTTCCTAAAGTGAGGGCCGCGCCGGGAAGAGAAATCAAGGCGTCTCTTCCCCAATCCCAGAACCAATGATAGCCGGCAAGCACGGTCGTCAAACCATCCATCCTCTTGACCAAAAAGGAATCTGCGCTTATCGCTAATTGAATAGCCAATGGATCGCTCAAGTTAACCGCTTCTGCTATCTCATTTCGGCGCAAAACCTCGCTTGACTCCAAAACCTCCACCGAACGCATTTTCCTGCCCTCAGTGGAAGCAACCATATAAACTTTATCGCCCTCTTTGACCAAAAATCCAAACTCTCCCGGGCTGTAAAGATCTTCGTTGTACTCAAGCCCTCTCTCTTTTTCCTTTTGATACTCAAAAGTTTTATACCAATAGCCCGTTGGCTCGAATCTATCCGCGTTATTGGCCAAATAAAGAATCGGCGATTCGCTATACGGCTTCATCTTAAGGTAACCTTCAAAGTGTTCCACGGTCTTATTAAAATTCATATTCTCGATGGATATCCAATGGTAGTCTCTGGCGGCCACAAGCGGGCGGACAACGAGTTCAAAATATCCCGAAGATATAAGAACTTTATAAGTTATAACAGTGGAGTTTTCGCCGTGAACCATAAACACAGCCTTCTCAACTACTATATCGCCGATTCTATATGTAAATATGGGGAAGGGATCCAGCCTAAACTCTTCCATATACCTGTAACCTTCCGGATGAATAACGGCAGGATATTTATTGCAAGAGAGGTTATAGCGGCTGCCATCCCTTAAGACAAGCGTCTCTTCCAATTTCGAGAGCATTACCATGCGCCCCAGCGGCGGCTTAGTAGTTGCAACGAGCAATCCGTGATATTTGCGCGTATTGGTTCCTATTATCGTTGAGGAAGCATACCCTCCGAGACCGTTTGTCTCCAGCCACTCTTTCTCTGTCGCACTTTGAAAATCACCGCATATCTCGCTGCCAAATCTTATAATCTCGGCAGGCCTGGAAACAGGTTCGCTTAAAATTTTTTTGGCTACTGCCATTTTATTATAGACCCCCTTCGGCCTTTCCGCCTTCTTCGTCTAATCTCTTGAAGAAATCTTCCGGGCGAATGCTCTCGATCTCCTTCTCAAAATTAACAACCTCTTCCTCTGTTATGGGTTTATTTATGACAGGGCAGGCTTTCAATACCTTTTCTTCGACAAATATGGGACAATTCACTCTCGCCGCCAAAGCTAGCGAGTCGGAGGGACGGGAATCCACCTCTAAAACATTGCCTGTCTGCTTAATGGCTATGACAGAATAATAGGAATTTTCTTTTAAATCGTTTATTACAACTTTTTCTATCACGGCGCCGGTCGCGTTGAGTATACTAATGACCAAATCATGAGTGAGCGGCCTATGAAATTTCTCGCCGTTTAGAGCCATGGCAATTGAGTTGCCCTCATTCATTCCAATCCAGATGGGGATAAGCCTTGTGCCGTTTAACTCCTCCAGCGTAACCACAAACTGCCCCAGGGGAGAAATAAAGATTAAAGAGTATATCCTGAACTGATTCAAAATATGGTCTCCTCCTGCGCTTAGAAAAAACTTAGCCGATTTATCCCGTTAGAGAACTCTATTCTCTATCACCCTGTAATATTAATTCGTGGTAGTCCTTGGAAACAGCAAGCGCTTATTCTTCGAGCGAATCCGCCTGAGGCGGATGAGTCGAGAAGCTCTGCTTTAGTCCCTGTCTGCGTGCCACGCACAGGCAGGCATATCCATAGTTCTCGACTCGGCCAATGGCCTCGCTCGAACAGTATTAGGACTTACGCACTTGAAATATCCCCCTCTTTAATAAAGAGGGGTTAGGGGAGATTTTAGCCTACAAATCCCCCTTAATCCCCCTTTTCCAAAGGGGGAAACGGTTAGGTGCGTAAGTCCTGAGTATAAAATTTATGGGACAATACAATATAGTAGAAAAATTTTCTCTAACAGGATAAATAAAAATACGCGCCAATAAACAAAACCGCTTGTTTTAATATTAAACCATTAACCCGAATTTTGCAATAGCAAAATTCGCTTTGATTTATACCTTATTTGTGATATAAATATTATCAATGATAAAACATTGTCTAAATCGAATATATAAAGCGGGCCTTTTATCTTTTTTCGCTTTGACTGCCGTTTCTGCCTATTCTGAGGTTAACGTAGAAAAAGCGACGCGTCAGATTGACATCCTAAACGAACCGCAAAAAATAGAAGAAAAATTAAGGACAGTTCCGGAAAAGCCGCTTGAGCCAAAGATAGAAAAAGCCCCGATTATAACGGAAAAAGAAGAGAAAAAATTCCTTACCAAAAAGATAATTTTGGCCGGCGTCGAAAGTTTCCCGCCTGAAGAATTCGATCGCATTGTGAAAAAATATGAAAACAAAGAATGGATTTTAGAAGGATTGAATCTTCTCACAGATGATATTGAGCGAGAATACTTAAAGAAAAATATAATCGCTGCCGCTTTCGTGCCGCCTCAGGATATTAAGGAAGGCACGGTAACCATTCAGATTGTGGAAGCAAAGATGGGAAAGTTAGATATTCAAGACCACAAATATTTTAAAAAAGAGCGGCTAAGTTACTACTGGGATATTCCTCCCGGGGAAGTTATGCGTTTTGACAAAATCTCGCGAAGCATTCAGATGATGAATAAAAACCCCGACCGTAAAGTAAAATCCGCTCTTCGCGCCGGCGAGAAACAAGGAACAACCGATGTCGCGTTGACCGCTGAAACGCACTTTCCAATTCACCCATCTTGTTCGGTAGACAATGAAGGAACAACGGCAAGCGGTAAATATAAGGACGGCCTCGGTATAAGGCATAACAATTTCTTAGGATTAGACGATATGTTGATAGCCGGCTATTTCTTCGGAAGAGAGTTTGATGGAATATATGGTTACCATAATCTGCCTATAAGTCCCAAGGGAACATCTTTGGTCTATGGATATGTTTTCAGCAAGGCCAATCCTAAAAAAGACTATGAAACCCTCGGGGTTCATGCAAAATCGCAGAACTTCGACATTTCTTTCCATCAAGACTTCTATAAAAAAGATAAGTACATAGGCGAGGGATTCTTTGGATTTACGGCTAAAGAAAAGACCATCACACTTAACACAGGCACGTATTCGCGGGATAGGCTTCGCATAATTAGCTTGGGTGGTAATTTCATTCGTCAAAATCTGGCCGGCACTACTATTTTTTCTCCGGAATTCCATCAGGGAATAGACTGTCTTGGCGCGTCTTCCAAGGGCAACCCTTTAGCCTCGAGAGGCGCAAAATCAGTCTTTAGCAAACTCAACATAAAAATTCAGTATAGAAAAATTTTACCTCTAAGCCTAAGAGGAAATATACTATTCGAGTCTCAAAGCGCGTCAACAAAATTAACGCCTCAGGAGGAATTCAGTTTAGGGGGATTGGATTCGGTAAGAGGCTATCCTTCCGGCGATTATCTGGCGGATAACGCCGCTATTTTTAACGGCGAATTGCTTATTCCCAGTTTTTTTATTCCTCAAGGCTTGCGGTTCCCTTGTTCCAAGGACTCCTTGAAGGAACGCGTTACTCTGTTGACTTTCTTGGATTACGGCTGGGGAAAACGCAAAGGCGCCTCACCAACAGAAAATCCGACTGCGAATATGGCAAGCATCGGCAGCGGCGTTAGGTTAAAACTTTCCGAACAAAGCATCCTGCGGTTAGAGTGGGGTTTTCCTTTTGGCGATGACTCCATTACCGAAGAAGGGCATTCGCGTTTTCACTTTTCTTTAGACTTTCAGATATAGCGCTCTGTGCCGTTAGTTTTTGAACTCAGCTGCTTGTTATTACCCGCGCCCAAGACCGTCATTCCCCGATTTATTCGGGGAATCCAGGCATGCTGCTTTTTCTGGATTGTCCGGTCAAGCCGGGTAATGACAATAAACTATCGAGAGCTAATGTCGCAGAGCAGCAGTGTTATTATTCTGAGTTTTTCTTCTTAACCTCTCCTTCTTGAGAAATTTTCCCGCCGGTAGTCAAGATGAGTTTTTCGTCTAATCTCAAACCTGACTCATCGTAAGGAACAACTGCCACCCTTCCCTCAAAGACGATAACCACTGTGCGGTACTTGCCGACAACATAGGCTTTTATAAATCTTCCTTCCTCTTTATACAAGACAGCATAATTAAATCCAATGGTTACGGGCTCATTGTTTCCGCTAAGTTTAGCTTCCTGGGCTACAACAGCCTGAACAGCCTCCCTTGATGGAATCACCCTCAGAGCAATGATATAAAAACTGTTGTCGGTCATCTGGGCTATTCCGGTAAAAAATCCTGTTCCGCCCACACCTATAATCTGAATGGGCGTCCCCGACCCAATTCTATAAACGACACCTAAATGGCCGCCCCAGGTATATACCCTTGAACCGTCAGTTACCATAACATAGTAACAACCAGCGGCTATTCTAAGCATATTTGGAAGATACCCTGTTCCACTTACACCTAAGACTTCTCCTGCGGTAAAATATTCTGTCCTTGCGTTATTGCCCAACTGGCCGAAGAAATTATACCCCCATGCGTATACCTTTGACCCATCGCTTTTTAAGGCGGCCGTATGGAACCCGCCGGCAGCTATCTGGGAGATGCCGGTAAGATACCCTGTTCCAAAAAGCCCTGTTAGAACTTCAACGGGTATAGACGAATTAGTCCTTGAGAAATTTCCTAACTGGCCGAAGAAATTATACCCCCATGCGTATACCCTCGAGCCGTCGCTTTTTAAGGCGGCCGTATGGAACCCGCCGGCAGCTATCTGGGAGATGCCGGTAAGATACCCTGTTGCGCCAACACCCAAGACTTCAACAGGAGCTCTCGAGTCGGTCGTAGAATTATTGCCTAATTGACCGTAATAATTACTGCCCCAGGCGTATACCCTCGAGCCATCGCTCTTCAAAGCAACAGTGTGAAAATAACCGGCTGATATCTGGGAGATGCCGGTAAGATATCCTGTTGCGCCAACACCTAAGACTTGAACCGGAACTTTTGAGTCGGTTGTGGAATTATTTCCTAATTGGCCGTAATAATTACTGCCCCAGGCGTATACAGTTCCATCCGTATTTAACGCAACTGTATGGAACCCGCCGGCAGCTATCTGGGATATATCGGTAAGATAGTTTACGCCGCCTACGCCTAAGATTTCAACCGGAACTCTTGAGTCGGTCGTAGAATTATTTCCTAATTGACCGTAATAATTGCTGCCCCAGGCATATACCGTTCCGTCGCTCTTTAGGGCAACTGTGTGGAAATAACCGGCTGAGATCCGGGAGATTCCGGTAAGATAGTTCACCCCGCCTACGCCTAAGACTTCGACTGGAGTAAGCGAATCAACGTTAGAATTATTGCCTAATTGGCCGTAATAATTACTGCCCCAGGCGTATACCCTTGACCCATCGCTTTTTAAGGCGACTGTATGGAAGTAACCGGCCACTATCTGGGAGATACCGGTAAGATACGTCGTCGCGCTCACGGTTGCGCCAACTGCCTCAACAGGAACGGGTGAACTGGTTGTGGAATTATTACCTAACTGGCCGTAACTGCTATTTCCCATAACATACACCCTTGACCCATCTTTCTTTAATGCGGCTGTGTGATAATAGCCGGAGGCTATCTGGGAGATATCGGTAAGATAGCCGGTTGCGCCTACACCCAAGACTTCAACAGGAACCCTTGAGTCGGTCGTAGAATTATTCCCTAACTGGCCAAAAGCATTACTGCCCCAGGCATACACCCTCGAGCCGTCGCTTTTTAAGGCAACGGTGTGATATTGACCGGCGGCTATCTGGGAGATATCGGTAAGATAACCTGTTGCGCCTACACCCAAGACTTCAACAGGAACCCTTGAGTCGGTTGCGGAATTATTTCCTAACTGGCCATAATAGTTTAATCCCCAAGCATAGACCCTTGAGCCATCGCTTTTTAAGGCAACGGTGTGATAGTCTCCAGCGGCTATCTGGGAGATATCGGTAAGATAACCTGTTCCATCTATGCCCACGACTTCAACTGGGGTATATGCCAAAGCAACAGAAGGTTTTCCTAATTGACCATAAGCGTTATAACCCCAAGCATAGACCCTTGAGCCGTCGCTTTTTAAGGCAACGGTGTGAAAATAACCTGCGGCTATCTGGGAGATACCGGTAAGATAATCTGTAAGACTCGTTGGATTTACATCTAAGACTCGTATAGGAGTATACGCCAACCCCTTTCCATATATAGTATAAGGATTTCCCAACTGACCATAATAGTTATAACCCCACGTATATACTGTTCCGTCACTGCCTTTTAATGCGACTGTGTGACAATAGCCGGCGGCTATTTGGGAGATGCCGGAAAGGCCTGTAACTACAATGGGGGTCTTTGAGTCAACCCTGGAATTATTGCCTAATTGGCAATAATAATTACTTCCCCACGTATATACTGTTCCGTCGCTCTTTAAGGCAACGGTATGAATATCCCCAACAGCTATTTTAGAAATATCGGTAAGATAGCCAACTGCGCCTACGCCTTTTACTTTAACCGGAGTAAGCGAATTAATATTAGAATTATCTCCTAATTGGCCGTAAACATTATTTCCCCACGCATACACCGTTCCATCGCTCTTTAACGCGACGGTATGGAACCCGCCGGCGGATATCTGGGATATATCTGTAAGATAGCCTAAAGCCTCTACACGCGAGAAGACTTCAACAGGAATGTAAGAATCGACTTTGGAGTTATTTCCTAACTGACCAAAAAGGTTATACCCCCAGGCGTATACCCTCGAGCCATCGCTTTTTAAGGCGGCCGTATGGAACCCGCCGGCAGCTATCTGGGAGATGCCGGTAAGATAGTCTGTTGCGCCTACACCTATGACTTCAACCGGAGTAAGTGAATCAACTTTGGAGTTATTTCCTAACTGGCCTAAAAAATTATACCCCCAGGCATACACCCTTGAGCCATCGCTCTTCAACGCAACTGTATGGTATGCGCCCGCAGATATCTGGGAGATGCCGGTAAGATAACCTTCTGCGCCTACACCTATGACTTGAACTGGAATTTTAGAGGCTACGGTAGAATTATTGCCTAACTGGCCGTAGGCGTTACTTCCCCAGGCATACACCCTTGAGCCATCGCTCTTCAAAGCAACAGTGTGAAAATAACCGGCTGATATCTGGGAGATGCCGGTAAGATAACCTGTTCCATCTATGCCCACGACTTCAACTGGAATTCTTGAATCGGTCGTAGAATTATTGCCTAACTGGCCGTAGGCGTTACTTCCCCATGTGCATACCAAGCCGTCGCTCTTTAACGCAACAGTGTAATATGCACCTGCGGATATCTGGGATACGCCGGTAAGATAACCTTCTGCGCCTACACCTACGACTGCAACCGGAGTAAGTGAATAAACAGAAGCAGAATTATTGCCTAACTGGCCGTAGGCGTTACTTCCCCAGGCATACACCCTTGAGCCATCGCTCTTTAACGCAACCGTATGGTATACACCCGCGGATATCTGGGATACGCCGGTAAGATAACCTTCTGCGCCTACACCTACGACTGCAACCGGAGTAAGTGAATAAACAGAAGCAAAATTATTGCCTAACTGGCCATAACCATTACTCCCCCATGTATATACAGACCCATCGCTCTTTAACGCAACTGTATGGTAATCTCCAGCGGCTATCTGGAGCACTCCGGTAAGATATCCTATTCCACCCACACCCAAGACTTCAACAGGCGTCTTTGAATCAGCTATGGAATTATTTCCTAATTGGCCGTAAATATTATTTCCCCACGCATACACTCTCAATCCATCGCTTCTTAATGCGACTGTGTGGTGTCCGCCGGCTACTATCTGGGAGATATCTGCGAGTTTTGAGACTCCCCACGTGATATTCCATGCGATAGAACCTGCCTGCAGCATTTGATATATATTTATCTGCAACGCATTTATAACGGTGATACTATTGGAACCTGCCTTTGAGGTGACGGCGTCTTCCACGCCATCGCCAAATGTCAGATTGTAAAAAGTCCAATCCGTATTTCCGCCAAAATTGCCTGTGCCGTCAATAATAAATGTCCCGCCAGCTAAATTAATTGTTCCATTCCCAGTAACATTGCCTCCTGAGACAGTAATATTGGCAGCGCCTGAGAGCGTTCCTGAATCTACGATAAGATTACTTGTTGTTATATCGTTGTAGGTCGTATAAGTTGGGGCGGATCCTGCTTTTGATTCAGCGATAGTAAGAGTTCCTACGTTGGTTATTGAACGAAGCGTTGAAGCCTCTGATGCGTATATTGTAAGGTTATAGCCGCCGCCAATGATAGATGAACCTAAATTCATAATGAAAGCGCCTGTGCCGTTGACATCGCTATCAGCGTGAAATATAGCCGCGCCTGTCAAGGTAATTACGGCGTTGGCATCGAGTATAATATTTGCGATATCCGCGAGCGCGCCTGAAAAACTACAAGTACTCAATGTTATGGCATCATCGGCATTTTGAATGGCTGCCGAATCGACGTTATAAATTCCGCCTACCTTAAATGAAGCGCCTCTTTCGATTAAGACTTTGGTCTGGAGCGATCCTAAGCTGCTGATGGGGCCGTCTGATAAAAGAGTTATGCTGTCTGAAGATAAGAGCGCGCCTTCAGAGTAAATTGAATTGTTTGCCTTTAGGGTAAGGACGGCTGCGTTAATTGCAACGTCTTTTGCTACGAGAATGTTTCCGTTTTGGGCTTCAAGGGTAAGGTTTGTATCGCTGTTATAAACGATGGCTCCAAATCCATCGGGAGGACCCCTTAGCAGGATACTGGTTCCTAAGCCCGCGCTTCCTGATATTTCAATATCTCCCTGTGTTCTACTTACGCAGGTAATACCCGCGTTAATTGTTACGGGAGAATTTAAGGAGCCTATCTCTTTGGCGATTATCTTCACCCTGCTTGCCTGAATGGCCACTGTGGGAAGCGCGCTTACCGCCTGGTCGCTTCTTAATGTTAAAGAACCGTCCTTAAGGTATGTTACATTTATATCTTTGCCTTCTAATATTGCTATTGTGTCTTTAAGCTCAACGTTTGTAATCTCTATATTGCCTACGGTCTTGTATATCTCAATGGCAAACGCTAAAGAATTGATTAGAAAACTCTGGGCTGACAACGAAAGAGAATTTGCCGTTAAAGGAGTCGAAGTTAAATCCGAGATATTTCCTTTTTGCGCTTCGAGCGTTAACGAACCGGAAGAGTTATATCTTAATATATCTCCTGTGGCGGTCTTAAGAGTAACCATATCCAGCGTCTCTTCTTTTTCCGTAATATCAAAACCTATTTCGCTGTGGACATAATCAGGGTTTCCGGAGATTACAACTGGAGCCCTCTCTGAGCCAATCTTGATAAAGCCCGAATCGGTGGCTATCTTTCCTAACGTCATCTCTTGTGAGCCGTCAATATATACATTGCCCTTACCCATCGCATAGATTGTTCCGCCCAATTGGCTGAATTTACCAGAGTTATCGCCGTCATAATCCGCGAATAGTTTTATGTCTCCATCCTGAGATGTTATATCCGCCTTTGTAATTAAATCATTTTTAGCCAGGATGGTTGTTCCGCCCGAGGCCGATTCTAATTTACCCGCTTCAACTGCGACATTTTGAGGAATCGCCTCATCCTGCCTGCCTATCTCTATTTTATCCGCGGATATTTGCGCGACTGAGACTATATCGTCTGAGGAGATAATGCTGACTACACCGTTTTTCTCCACAACTTTATTTGCCTTAATATAGCCGTCAAGATTAATGGCAGTCCTAAATACCCTGTTGAGATTTTCCGCTTTTAAGAGCACTGAACCGCCGTCTGCCTGAATGGTTCCCGTGTTCTTTATCTGAGAGGTGACGGGATTGCCTTCGTTGTCCAAAATTCCGGAGGCGGCTTCTTTGTCAATTACCACAGAGATTGAATTGTCGCCGGATATATCCAGACTCACCATATCGCCGCCGGCTAACACAACTCTTCCAACGGAGGCGATAATGGTTCCGCGGTTCTCTATTGCAGCCGCGATAAAAATCCCAAATCCGCCCGTCCTTATGGTAATCTTGCCTTCATTGAGCAGAAGGCCGTCTAATCTTTCTTTGGATAATTTTTCAAAGACGTATTCAGAGTCTAAAAAATTGGCATCCGTGATATCGCGGGTGGAAACAACGAGAGAACCCGCATCCACGTTTGCGCGCGGACCAAAATTCACGCCGCTTTCATTAACAAGCAGAAAAGTTCCGTTGCAGGTTAGGTTTCCTAAAATTTGACTTGTCTTATCCGAGAGGACTCTGTTTAATATCTCGCTGTCAACAGATGGAAGGTTCACTATAACAGACTCATTTTCCATAATGTCAAAAGATTTGTAATTTATTATCGTCTTGTCTTGAGCGTTTATCTGCAAAGTTGTTGGGTTTGGATATTGAAACTCCGCTTGTCCCGCAACCACTTCATCCGGTTCGGGCAAAGATAAACATACGCCCATCACACTGATCAAGATAAATGAACTCAGCGCTAATACAAGGCAAATCTTATTTAACACCTTTACCCTATTCATCTTTTTCACCACCTATATAAATAATGGACTAAATACTCGAGCGGCAATAAATTCCGCTGTGGCCATAGTTGGCTTCCACTATAAGGATACTTTATAGGGACAGACTTACAAGAGTAATAATTTGTTTTTTAGAGGTATTATTTTGATATACAACCGGTTAGGTTATTTGAGGATTTTGGAGAGCTAATGCGGGCGGAATTTAAGAAATAACGCCGACATCTTCTAAGCAGTATACACGGTTTCTTCCCATCTCTTTTGCTCTATAAAGGGCCTTGTCCGCTCGTCTAATTATACTATATATATCGTCGCCGGGCTGGAAGACGGCGAGGCCTAAGCTTATTGTTACTTTATGCTGAAGATCGACAATATCCTTAGTTACGGAATTTTCCACATTTTTTCCTATCCTTTCCGCAATCTTTAATCCGTTTTTTAAAGAACTGCCTCTCAAAAGCGCTATTATTTCATCTCCGCCATATCTGGCTACTATATCGGAGGAATGAACGGAAACCTTAAAAATGTCGGCAACTTTTTTTATTACTAAATCTCCCACCTGATGACCATGAGCATCGTTGACTTGTTTAAAACGATCGATATCGGCCATTATGATTATGAATTTTTTAGCGGGATTTGAACGCGCCATTAAAATCTCAGTCCAAAGAAATTTTCTAAAAAATCTGATATTATGCAGGCCGCTAAGTTCGTCGATTACTGATAATTTAAAAAAGATTTGTTTCTCTGCCACCGCGCGGACAAAATTATAAGTTCCTACCATAACATAAGAAATGGAAAGCCCAAAAAGGGGATTAAAAAAATCTATCCTTATGCCATTTTTAAAGAGAAGAAAACTTATTAAAAAATAAATTCCGCCTATTAAAAATACGGACGCGGTTTCTTTAAACGGCCTTTCTCCGAATATTAAAAAAGAGGGCATCAAAGATAAGAGACATAGAAGCATTAAATTTATCCACTGGGGAGGGCTGTATAGAAAATTTTCGGCGATGATATTATCGACTGCTGTAGCAATTATTCCCACACCGGGATATTCTCCCTGGAAGGGAGTGGCTCTTCTATCGTAAACGCCCAAAGCCGTAATTCCAACAAGACAAATACTGCCCTTGAAATCATCTATATTTATTTCGGGTTTTTTTGCTTCTAAAAAATCTTTATAACCCGCCAGAACTTCTAAAAAACTATACCGCTTAAACGCTCCTCCCCACTTTCCCAACCAATTAACAAACATCTTATTTCCTTCAATAAGCGGTATCTTAACCTCTTTCCCCGGGGAAGATAAGATAAGGCTGCCGGGATTTATCTCTTTGATTTCCAGGCCCTCATAATCCATAGCAAGCTTTAATGCTATATGGGGGGTTAATCTGCCTTTTTCCGAATATACGATGGGAAGGCTTCTTGAAGTTCCGTCTATGTCCAAAAACACGTTCGCGGCGCCGATTCCCCGCACATACGAGAAAAATCTTCTGAGAGGCATAAGTTCTTTTTCTGCGCCTGAGGCGGAATCCTTAAAAACAAACGGAAGATAAATATTTTTTGCCTGTTTTATTGCCTCTTCCAGCAAGGCATCATCTTTTTCCGAGGAAGGTTCTGAAAACACGACATCAAAAAAAACGCATTTCGCTCCTAATTCTGAGAGAACTTTGATCATGGCGGCATGCCAAGATCTCTCCCACGGCCATCCGCCTATCTTTGCAATATCAGAGTCGTTAATCTCCACAACAACAATATTGCGATTACAAACAAGAGGTCCTCTCAGGCGAAAAAAGAAATCTATTCCGGTAAGCTCTAATCGTTTTAAAAACTCTTTTTGTGAGAAAAAAAATATCAGGAAGGCAGCTATAACGGCCAGGATTACATTAACGAGAAAAGATTTCTCTAATCTCAAATCTATTCTAACGCCTCTACTTTGACCGAGAGCGTAGTTCCTCTTATGCCTAGCATAGAGGTGGGGGTTTTTACATCAAAGGTTGATTTCGGCGAGCGGAGTTTCTCGGCCTTTATTAAAATTTCTCCAACCGCTAAATCCAAGAGAGTCTTTTGAACACCTTCTTCTTTTATCTCAAATAATTCAGCCAGTCTTAGTTGGCTGTTTTCCTTTATTTCTACAGTAGCTAACTCTGAATCTCCTAACAATCTTACAAGCGCCCAAGAATCAGACTTTGTGCGGATAACGTCCCCTTGATTAAGAACCATTTCTTCTTTGGCTGGGATCCATTTAGTGTCGGATAATTTTACATCTACCGAACCCTCAAACTCTAAGATAAGAGCTGTGCGCAAAGTCGACTCTGCCCCTCTCGCTTGACAGGATATCGCTAAAACCAAACTTAAGATAATTACCGTTATTATCGTTTTCATCTTAATCTCACCTCTAAATAGAGTATACACTAACTATATGCAAAAATCAAATCGCGGATATATCTTTATCCCATTAGAGAACTTTGTTCTCTAATGGGATTTATCTGCCTCTATTTTTAGAGGCCTTAATCCGATAATGCTAAAAAACAAATCCGCGCTCTTTATGTTCTCAACACGCCTGACTTCTTTAATCATCGGCAAAAATACGCAGGCAAACGCGCTTCGCATAATCCCGGACAACAAAAACAAAGTCAAGAGCCTATACCCAAACAGCGCCGGCAATATCTTCGCCAATAAACCGCCTGTTAAAGCTCCCAGGCAGATGGCGCTTCCGTTAATAACGTTAAAATAAGATATGCACCTGGTCCTCTTCTCCGGCATAACGGCATCGTATATAAAATTGGAGACGGATAAATTAAACCCCGCCCATACAAATCCGCCGAAAATCTGTATCAAAATAAGATAATAAATCTTATGCGAAAACAACCATAGCACAGGAACCGCCGGAATAAAAAATGACGTCAACTTTATTACCTTGAAATTTCCCGTGATATCCGCGTGCCGGCCCCAAATATTCATTGTAAGCAAAGTCGCGATGCTGGAAGCCGTAACGACAACCGTATAGGTAACATAACTGAAATTGAGATTGCTTAGCATAAACACGGCGAAAAAAGGCGCGGATACATTAACGCTAAAATTTATACCCGCCGCATAGAACACAAATTTAGCGAAATTAGAATGCTTTGTCCTTCTTATGAAATCCCAAAAGCTAAAATAATGTTCTTTTTTTATCTTTATGGGCGGTTCATACATCTTGCTCAAGAAATGCCAAGACACGAACCTGCAAACACACGCGAGAGCGAATATCATAACGAAACCTATATAGGCGCCTTTTCCAAAAACATTTAGGATAAACCCGGCCAAAAAAGCGCAAGCCACCGTTATAGCCCCAAGCAAACGATTTCTCCAGCCAAAATACCTCCCCCTGCTCGAAGGAGGTATATGATCCGACATAAGGCTCGCCCAGGAGGATCCCGGAAAAGCGTTTAGCGAAGCTGAAAGAGTGACAAACAATACGAGCCATAACGCCGTGTTCTCCTTAAAAACAAAGGGTATCGCCAATATAGGAATAAACATAAAGGCGTGCAGAAAAATAAAGAAATTTATCACGCGCATGCGGCTTTTGAGATGCTCGGTGAAATCCGCGGACTTTAATTGAGCGAGAGAAGCCACCAGATTTGGAAAAGCCGTTAACATTCCTATCTGCGGGCCTGTGGCTCTTAGCGCGATGGCGAAAGGCGTTATATACTGCTCCGTAAATCCTGTCATTGCCGCCGCGAACGCGCCGTCAATAAAGGAGGCCTTAAGGCTTTTTCTTAACTTATCCGGTTTTGTCATTTTTATTATTATATCACAATTGACAAATAAGCATAATGACTGTTAAAATCATCAGTCATGAGCCACAATTCTATAAAGATAAACAAAAAGGGCTTTGGCTGGAGAAAAACCGGCCATCCCTGGATATATAAGGACGACTTGGAAAAAAATTATCCTGAGCTTTCCGGAAGCATCGTCTCGGTTATTGACAATAACTCGATATTCCTGGGCAAGGCGTTCTATAATGAAAATTCCAAGATAGCCTTGCGCTTCATAACCGCGGAAGATACGCCTATAGATGAAACTTTCTGGAGAAATCGCATTAAAAACGCTTCTGATTACAGGAACAGGGCCATAACGAACGCCGATGGATACCGGATATCGCATTCCGAAGCGGATCTTTTGCCTTCGCTTATAATCGACAAATACGCCGAACATCTCTCAATTCAAACACTATCGCTGGGAATGAATAAAATCAAAGGGGTTATAGCTGAGATTCTGATAGACCTATTCAAGCCTAAATCCATAGTTGCAAGAAACGATTCAGCTATGAGAAAACTTGAGGGCCTGCCGGAAGAAAAAGAAATACTTTATGGAAAACCGCCGGATTTAATCGAAGTCCGCGAAGGCAGGATAAAATATCTTGTGGATATCGTAAACGGCCAGAAGACCGGAGCCTATCTTGACCAACGGGAAAACCACATAGCGAGCGAAAAGTACGCCGGAGGAAAAGCGCTGGATTGTTTCGCGTACCAGGGCTTATTCTCTCTTCATATCGCGGAAAAATCCGAAGAGGTAACAGCGGTTGATTCTTCCGCGCCGGCTCTACGGGCGCTGAAAGAAAATGCCGCGTTAAATTCGATTAACAATATAACGACGCTGGAAGGTAACGTATTTGACATCCTAAAAGCGTATCAGAGAGAAAAGAAAGAATTTGACCTTATAATTCTGGATCCTCCGGCATTCGCCAAATCAAAAAAAGACCTGCAACAGGCAGCGCGCGGCTATATTGACATAAATTTCAGGGCGATGAAGTTAATCTCAAAGGACGGGCATCTCATAACGTGCTCCTGCTCCTACAATCTTCCGGAGAATCTCTTCTTTGACATCATAAAAGAGGCTTTGAAAGAAGCCGGCAGATCCGCGAAACTCCTCGAAAAAAGGATCCAGCCATTGGACCATCCGATACTTATAAACTTCCCGGAATCAAACTACCTAAAATGTTTTATTCTGGAGATGCTTTAAGCGCGATAGCGGGATATAATTTAGCTGAAGTCATTGCAGTCTATCTGTTTTCTTTCCAATTAAGGGACTGTTGCGAAATGCAACAAAAGTGTCATTGCGAGCGACCAAAGGGAGCGTGGCAATCTATTTCTCCGACGACAAGAAAAGATTGCTTCGTCACTTCGTTCCTCGCAAAGACACACAAATGGCATTTCGCAACAGTCCCAATATGGCTAATATACAAGGGTATAATATAACAATTAAGGCTATAATACAGGGTTTACTTTATAAATATTTGGCTATTATTAAGGGTTATTTCTGTAAAATGCTCGCATTTTCCTTATCATTCCCGAGCGCTTTGTCTTAATAACCAATCGCATTCGTCCATAATTAAGTACTGTGTCCCTGTAATTCGCGTGTGAAGAATCGGATTTCAAAGCTTTAGCACAACATCCATGCAGGAACGCAAAAAACGTCTTCACGCGGCGCGAAAAAATCCCCGCGATAAATAATTAAGAAAAACGGGATATTTAAACCTTTATTTTTATGCTTTTCTTTAAAAAGATCCATGCCATGAAGATAATTCTTATCCCATGTCTTTGAATATTTAATCTCGATGGGAATGGTCATTCCTTTGGTATTAACGACTAAATCTATTTCCGAAGCCTGACTTTTTTCCCAAAAATAAAAAGAAGGCGGCATCTCCTGATTGATCCCCCATTTAATAAAATCGCTAACCACAAGGTTCTCAAAATAATGCCCGCTTTCGTTGCTCGTTTCAATCAATTTTCTTTCCTTAAATCCGGCTAATGCCCAGACAATGCCATTATCGCAAAAATATACTTTTCTGGATTTTTTAATTCTTGTGGATACGTTTAGAAAGAACGGCGAAAGCAAAAATCCAATCAGGCTCTCCTGCCAGATTGTCACATATTTTTTTGCTGTAACCTGATTAACCCCTGAATCATTAGCAAGCTGACGATACTCAAGCAAGCTTCCCATTCTTGAAGCCAACTGGATAACGACCTTGCGATAACCCTCGATATTCCCGATATCTTTGACACTACGCATATCCTTTTCAATGTAGGTATCGATATAATCAACCAGCCATCGTGGAATACCGTCTTCACTAATCTTTGAAAATGTCGGCGGGAAAAGACTGCGGGTAAGCAGTTTATCGATTAATTGCGTCTTCTTGCCGCTTTTCGGTTTAAACTCTTCGGCAAGATGAGATAATTTTTTTGCGGTCAGCGAACCGGAAAAAATCCCGTCATATAAACTTTCCGCGCAGCTGAAATCATCGATTTTTTCATAGGCCGAAGCTTCGCTCATGGAAAAAGGATGTACCCTTAAAATTTCCACTCTGCCGGCTAATGTCTCCGCTGTCTTATCTAAAAGTTCCAGGCTTGAAGAACCACTGACGATGAATTTTAAATAACGGCCGTATCTATCATATAAAATCTTTATCAGCTCAAATATCAAAGGCAGTTTTTGCGCCTCATCGATAAAAATATAAAATCTCTCTTTTAATAAATTCAGCCGAAAACCCAAAGCGCTCTCAATCAGTTCTTCCAAATAACGCTCATTAGTTTTCACCCTTTCTCTTTCAAATGAAGAATCCATATCGAGATAAAATTTTCTCTGCGGTTTAATGCCATCGAGAAAAGCATTTACTGATGTCGTCTTTCCCACCTGCCTCGGCCCGATTAAAACAGTAATTAAAGAGTTGCCTAACGACTTTTTAAGATATTTATTATAGACTCTTTCGATAACCATTCTATGCCTCCTTATTTGACAATATTATAATCGTAACATAACTTTTGTCAAGCAAAAATGTCATCGCGACTAAAGAATTCCAATATAATATTTCTGAGCTATTTGTTCGGAGGAATCCAATCATCCATAAGCAAATGAGCGCCACATTATAACATAAATTTTATACCGTTTAAGCGAGACCATTGGCCGAGTCGAGAACTACGGATATGCCTGCCTCTGCCTGTGCGTTCCGCCTGACTGCGAGCGTTCGCGCTCAGGCAGGCACGCAGACAGGTGTCGGCTCGCCTCTCGGCCCGCTTCGCCGATGGCAAATCTAAAATTGCGTGTCCCCCTGCGCCAGTCCGCCGACTTGTCCTCCGAAGCTTTAGCGTAGGAGGGAGCCTATCTACTACGAATTTCTTCTTTGGCGAAGGCGGAGGGAACGGGCCTTTCTTCCCTCCCCAGATTAAAGACCTCCTAATGCGGCCAGATTAAATCGTAGTGAACACTGCGGCCTTTGCCGGGTAATTGCCGCAATATCTTTTTATCAAGCATGTCTGAAATCTCGCGGAATGCCGTGGCACGGCTCGTCTTTGATATAGCTACATATTTTCGCGTCGTTAGCCCTCCGGTAAAATTACCGGGACCGGCTTCTAAGATGCGGTTTATGACTTTTTTCTGACGCTCGTTAAGCTCGGTTTGAGCATGCCGATTCCAGAAATCAACCCTAATGAATACACCCGCGATAATATCTCGCGAATCTTCGATAGATGCCGTGACGCATCTAATAAACCATAGAAACCATTCTGTCGTATCTACCTGGCATCTTTGTACATCTTCAAGAATCTTATAATATTCGTCCCTTGAGCGCATGATCTCGGAAGAGATGCTGTAAAACCTCACTTTTAGCTTCTCATCCTGCGCTAAGGCCATATCCGTTAAGGCCCTCGCCAATCGCCCATTACCATCTTCATAAGAGTGAATTGTGAGAAAACGCAGATGAGCCGCGGCCGCGCGCAAGATACCATCCATGCTCCCCTGCGATGAATTCCACCATTTTAAGAACAGCTTCATCTCCTCATCAAGGCGATCCTTAGGTAATGCCTCAAAATGAACCTTTTCTCTGCCGATTGGGCCGGCTACTATTTGCATGGGCTCGTCGCCTCTAGGCTTTCCAGTCCTGATCTTTCTTAAGCCGGAATAGCCTGCCGGAAAGAGCGCTGCGTGCCAGCCGTTTAGCCGTTCGAGCGTCAAGGGCTTATTATAAAAACGAACGGCATCCAGTAAAACATCCACAAGACCGTCAATATGCCTATCGCGCGGGCCGGTTCCGTGCGGCAAACCAAGTTTCACGGCTACCGATGAACGGACTGCCTCGCGACTCAGCTTTTGGCCTTCGATCTCCGTCGTTCGGACGGCTTCTTCAACCAGAATAGCGCCCTGGGCCTCGGCCTCAAGCTTAATGTCAAGTGACGCAATGCGGCCTAATAACTTCCCCTGCAAGACCCGTAAGCCGCTCAACGGTCTAAGCAAGGCCGCATTGTCATATTTGAAATCAAACCACTTTTCGCATTCCCAGATATACTTCATCGGATTCTCCTTAAGCGATTAACCTATATAATCGCTTCAATATTTGATACAATTATACCACCTAATCGCTTCAAATGCAAATCTAGGGTGAAATCAAGGCGGGAATGCGTTAGGGTGTCCCCTGCGCCAGTCCGCCGACTTGTCCTCCGAAGCTTTAGCGTAGGAGGGGGCCTATCTACTACGAATTTCTTCTTTGGCGAAGGCGGAGGGAACGGGCCTTTTCTCTCTTTTCCCTTCCGAGCTAACGCGTCCTCTGTGTAGTCATTTTTTTACTCAATAAGTCAAATAATATGGTATAATATTGACATGAAAAATAAATCATTGGCAAAAACCAACCCTTATTTACGAAATAAAGAGCAATACGAAAAACTACTGCTTGCGAATGTGACTACATCGACTGCGCTTGAAATCGGCATAGTAAATCTTCTTATCTTGAAGGCGCTAAAAGATAAAAACTATCCTCTCCTCATTCAGCCCTAAAACCCGGAAGCGGTTACTTCACGATAAGCCTGAATATTTCTTTCATAGGCTCATAATTTTTGTTAAGACTTGCCTGAACAGCGGCAATATACTGCTTGCGTTTTGCCCCCTCAATTATTTTAAAAGTCAACGGCGGAAGAGCTGCCTGGACCGCCATAATCGTTGAGAGAAGACGACCAAGTCGGCCATTACCTTCACAAAATGGATGAATAAGAATAAACTCGGCATGGACCTTAGCCAGCGCTTCTATCAACTCTTCTGCAGACATTTTGTAGCATGGCGTATTTTTAAAAAGAAACTCCTGTTCAAATTCACGCATCAATTCCGGAAGGTATTTGGCATGAGCAAACCGAAAATTACCTTTGGCTAAATCGATATTCCTGTACTTACCCGCCCACTCATAAATATTACCCAACCAAATTTTGTGAATCTTGCAAAGGTCAACAGCGGAAAATTTATCTTCTCTATCGTAGGTATTAAATAACAAATCCTCTGTTTGCTTTAAAGCCACTGCTTCAATCTTATCCATATCAAGTTTGTTCTTTATACCCATTAAATTTTTAAGAACCCGCTTGCGCGAACCGGGCTCAAACTGTGTTTCGGAAAGCCCTGAAACATCGTATTTATCTCTTCGTTTCAATGGCGCATCCTCCATATTTTCTTTTATGCAGTATACGTATGGCTCATATTAACAAGTTATTTTTGTCTTCGATAGGGTGTCCCCTGCGCCAGTCCGCCGACTTGTCCTCCGAAGCTTTAGCGTAGGAGGAAGCCTATCTACTACGAATTTCTTCTTTGGCGAAGGCGGAGGGAACATCCCCTTTTCGTCACGCATCGGCTCTAACCGTGTCTTGGCTATGGACGAAACCCTATCTTTCGTTTCGATTTCTCTTCCGGCGGCAACATCAATTCATCGATAACTTGATAGATCGCTGTAATGTGCCGCCCGTGTTCGCCTAATATTTTACCATGTTCTTTTACCTTCCTGGCAAGTTTTTCGTTAGCTGCCAACATCTTACTAAGTTTGATAAATACGCGCACTATGAAAATGTTTACTTGAATCGCCATTTCACTGTTAAGTACACTAGTGCTCTGTAACATTAATTCATGGTAGTCCTTGGAGACAGCAAGCGCTTATTCTTCGAGCGAACTCTCCGCAGGCCTGCCTACCGGTAGGCAGGCAGGGAGTGAGTCGAGAAGTTCTGCTGCTGTAGTTCTCGACTTGGCCAATGGCCTCGCTCGAACAGTATAAAATTTATGTTACAATGCACTACTACACTGTAAAATTAGTTCTTAGCAGTTTGTCATGCCCGAATGCTTTAATCGGGCATCCAGACACGTCCATTTCTGGATTCCCGCTAAAAGATTGCGGGAATGACAATTAGTGGAAACTAATTTTACAGTGTACT
>JAZDOX010000014.1:0-14123 GCA_043798215.1 Candidatus Omnitrophota bacterium
GATATGCCATAATAAAGCCTCCTTTTTTCTACACATTTATTATAGCATATCCGACGATAAACGGTATTTGTTTTAACGGCTTTACTTTAGATTTATTTATGAGAAATATCAATAATTACGACACAGTCTGATTGCGAGCGAGTGAAAAGGCATCTAACTTTAAACCTGATCGGCCCTGCGCTTTTCATAATTCTTTCTGGTTATGATAGCCTCGGCTATCATCTTCATATCTTCCTTAGTCCTGAAATGCTCCCGTTTTAACGGCTCGGGCAAAAGCGAGGAATCTATATCGCGCTTATTCTTGTAGTCGTTTACGTACTTCTCGGTATTGGCCAGCATAGACTTTATATTGTCTTCTCCGTATTTCTCCAAAAATATCCTGCCCCATTTATTTGAAAACCTCTCGCAATACATCGAGCGTATCTGGTCGGGAAACAAAGTCATAAACCCTATATCGGGACGGTTTCTGGCCACCTCAAGCATAATTTTATGGGCAGCGGGAATAACAGCCTCTTTCCAGTTTTGCCCGTTAACGGTATAAGGAAGACGCACCTGAAAATCCTTGGCAGGGGCCATATCCAATCCGTAAGGATTATCGGCCTTAAAATTTTGCTCCATCGGAGCGCCTCTGGTTAAATCAAAGGTCGCTATCGTTACAGTATGTATGTTTTCATTTCCGATTATATAACGCGCCATATTTTCGCGGGCCGCCTCCGTCTCTCCCGGGAAACCAACCAAAATAAAACAAAAGTTCAATATTCCCGCTTTCGCCGAAAGCTCAAGAACAGTGTCAGAATCAAACGTGGTCGTCTTCTTGTTCATATTCTTAAGAACGGAAGGGTCGCTTGACTCCAGCCCCCAGTGAATCTTCCTGCAACCGCCCCTGAATAACTGCTCCATAAAACCGGGTTTGGTAAAAGCCTTTTCGAGCCTGGCAAAAGTCTCCCATTTAACGTCGAGCCCTCTTTTCTGTACCTCTTCGGACAAAGAGTACAATAACGCCGGCGATGAGGTATCTTCCATAAATTTAAAATAAGTCGCCGGCGTCCCGTATTTCGCCAATGTGAGCCGCTGAACGCTTTCGATATCGGCAATTATGTTTTTAACCGGCCTCATCCTGTAATAATTCGAGCCGAAAGGTATGGCGCAAAACTCGCACTTCGCGTAACAACCTCTCGTGGTCTGTAAAGGCGCCATCATCCCCGGGAAAAAATACAGGTTAAAATCTATATCTTCAAAATCAGGCGAAGGTATCTCCTCGGGCCCGGGCATCTTCATCCGACGGTTGATATTGTGAGAAGCGGCGGCAATATCTATAACGTTTACAAAATTTATCTTCTCGTTTCTGATTACAGCGCGATGGACATCAAGTATTCCCTCTTCTCCGTCCCAAAGAACAAGATAATCAAAATAGCCGCAAATACCTTTATGTTTAAGCATAGTGTTATAGCAGCGGGTTATCATCTGTCCGCCCATAACTATCTTAACCGAAGGCAGCCGTTTTTTTATTAAGTCCGCCAAAGTAAAGGCCGGGATAATCTGGTCCTGAAAAGTAATCGCGATGCCGACGATCTTTGCGCCGCTGTCTTTAATGCGCTCATCTATGAGCCGCTCGTAAAAACCTATAAACGGATTCGCCGCCCTGTCATTTAAAGCCGCTGTCGCGCCGTCGAAGTTTGTCCTGTCATATTTCATATTCAAGGAACGCAAACCCACATCCAGCCCTTCAAAATTAAGGCTCTTCTCCCGCAGCCGCTTCTCTATATCCGCGTAAAAAGAAAGGACCTTAAGCGGATTCTCGAGGCATTCTTCCTTGCCGATCTTGAACTTATTCGCGCCGCTTGACCCCAAGAAATAATGATAAAACAGGATATTAGTGTCTATGACTTCCGCGTTAAATCCGTTTATTTTCAGGTAAGCCTTAAGCAAAGGCAAATTAGCCTGCGGATGAAGCGGGCTTGATACGGGCGTATTTATTAATATGCTATACGGCATCTTCTTTTTTGTTATCAGGGTTTGCGCGCGATAATATCAAAACTCGCCGCCTCCTCGTTCTCGTAAGGATAAAACCTCTTTACGAGGCGTTCTTCCACAAACTCAAGCTTGAAGTCAGCGTAAAATTCGCGTATCTGCTCTAAATTTGAAAAATGGACCTGGGGCACATCCTCGAAAGTATGGCCGCCGATATCTTTAAATGTGCCTTTCTCGACTTCCGTGCCCCTTCCAAATCTCGAATCCCTCTCGGAAAAGAAGTGTATCGAGAATAAAAGCCCCTGCGGCTTCAGCATTCTGCGCGACTCCGACAATGCGTTCTTTATCCGCGGCGAAAGATTGTGGGTCAACGACCCCCTGTCAAGCGCCAGATCAAAAAAATTATCTTCAAAAGGCAGGCGCTCTTCGCAAAAATCGCCGCAAATTACCCGACTTTCCACATTCTCGAATTTCGCGAGAATCTCGCGCGCTATGGAGCAAGCCGTCTCTGAAGCTTCGATGCCATAGACATTAAAACCAAGCCCGGCAAAATAAGAAAGATTATTTCCTGTGCCGGACCCAAGCTCCAGGATATTTACCCGTTTTCTTAAATCCAGCTGCGGAAGCAGGTATCTGTTGGTGTAATAGTAAACCTCGCCCCATGTGTATTTGTTAATCTGTTTGCCGCGGGCGTAGACTTTAGTCTCCCACGCCTCTATATTATTTGACATAAACTTTCTCCTGTTGACATTCCCTGACGGTCTTCTTATTAGGACTCAAAGCAACTAAGCCTTTGCGCTCCATTCTTTTTATGAATTCCAGCAATATCTCGAATGGAATTTCGTATCTTATAGCTATATCCGAAATCCTGTGGCATCCGTCAAAATACCTGAATCCGCCGAATAAAAATGAATGAAGCCGCGCCTGCACGGCGCTATCGATCTTTCTGCCGCATATGAACTCATTCTCGTTGAAATAAATTCCGAGATTGGGATTCGACAAGCAAATAAACCCTTCGAACTTTCTCTCAATATAAAAATCTTCTTCCAGCGTGTCTACTATCCCGGTTAAAAGCTTTAAAGCTTCATCAAGTTGCTTGTCATCAACCATCTCCAGATTATCCAGATGCGTGTGGTACTGGCGGTATAATTTCCCTTTCGACCTTGCCCTCATCACCGAGATAAACGGGACCTCTATGCCGGGACTCTCAAAAACAATCTCGTCGTTTCCGGCCCCTTCAAGATAATCCAGAATATCAAAACGCTCCAGCCGCTCCTTAAAAACCATCTCGGCAATCCTGTCTATGTAAGAAACGCCGGTAAAAGATTTCTGAAGCTGCGGCTTCAGCCCCGTTGTCAACATCTCGGCAAAGATACCCATCTTTAAGTCTTTGACAATATCCATATGATCGCTTAAATAAGCCACGGAACCGAGAAATTCCTGGACAATAAGGAAAAGATAAGAGTAATGGGTGTCTCTTTCAGCGATCTCCCGCATAAGAGCCAATTCAACGACAACTCCGCTTAAGCCGTCGTTTACCTGGCCGGGATGGTCCAAGTGCGAGACTATAACAATAGTGTCTTTTGTCCTGCCTTTCTTGAGATATTCCGCGACCTTAAGAGTCCCTTTTTCAAATAAGGTGTCAATTTTTATCTCAAACATACCTTTTTTATTAAACCGCTTAAGCTGATTATAACTCAGGCAGAATTTCCAGTCCTTCTCCCATGGACGATATTGCAGCTTATAATAATTCGGTATGGCCCCTGGGACTTTTTCGTTCCAATAAAGGTGTTTCCTTAATTCCTCATAATCCAAAACTCCGCTAAAAGGCGCCGAATAGCTCGCTAAATGCAGGGGATGATCCTTAGAATCGATTAATATCTTTGACGTCTTGACATCCCTGATATATGCCTCTCTTACCGTGTACTTATCGGGAATGATCCAATTCCAATAAGCGCGGCTGCTGGGGTATTCATAGATAGTAAAATCAAGATACCTCTTGAGATAATTCAGGCAATAATCGTAATCGTCGCAAACCATAGTCCTGTCTTTAAGATACAGATCGGATATGATCTTTCTCATCTCTTTTGCTGTAATCAATCACCTTCCTCCTTTCACGAGATTCCAACCTATAGGAGTTCCCCTCTTGATATCGCGCGAGGCCCTTCTTCCTATAATATTTTTTATATACCTTGGCTTAAGCCCGTAGCCAGGCCTTATTGACCGGACGTTACCGGTCGTAAATAATTCCCCGTTTTTTATGTCATTAACGGCAAAGAGCGACCGCCTGAAAATAATGCATTTTTTCTCGCCGGCTGTCGGCCCATAGCGGACTTCGCCAAGAGCGGATTCGGCGATCCTTATGTCCCCGACCAGCCGCTTGAATTCGCCCGGCTCAAGCGAGAAGAAACGATCAGGCGTCTTTGCTTTTCTCGAGAGAATAAAATGCTTCTCGATCATTTTAGCGCCTAACGCAACCGCCGCCACCGATACCGCCGCTCCCAAAGTATGGTCCGAAAACCCGACTTGGCATTTAAACATTTTTCCTAATTCCGGCATAGTCCTTAAATTCATCTCTTCGGTTTTTGCCGGATAATCGCTGACGCACTTTAATAAAGTCACGCCCTTGGCGCCTGATCCCCTGGCTGAATCAACAGCTTCCCCGATCTCGTCTAAATCCGCCATTCCGGTTGATAAAATTACGGGTTTTTTCGTCTTTGCCGCGTAACTGATCAATTCCAAATCAACCAGCTCAAAAGAAGCTATCTTGTGAAAAGGAACTCCCAAATCCTCAAGCAAATCCACCGAAGGCTTATCGAATGCCGTCGCGAAAAACATAATTCCGGTTTCGTCGGAAACCTCCTTTAGTCTCCTGAGCCATACTAAAGGCGCGCAGGCTTTTTTATAAAGTTTGTATAAAGTCTGTCCCGCCCATCTCGGATGTTTTATCTTAAAATATTTGTTATCTACGTCTATCGTAAGCGAATCAGGCGTGTAAGCCTGAAACTTTACCGCGTCCGCGCCGCAGCGCTTGGCCTCTCTTATCAGCTTTACGGCCGTCTTTAAATCTTGACTATGGTTAGCGGATATCTCCGCCACTATTAAACATCTATCTTTAATCTTTCGCGCCCTCATTCTTGTAAATCAATATTAACCGGTGAACTGGTTTCAGAAGAATTTGTCATTGCCCGGCTTGCAGACTGGGACATAATGCCAAAAAACGCTCAATTTGTCATTCTGAAGGACTCCGACGTTACGTCGGAGGACTGAAGAATCTCGTCGGTAACAGAAAAACGAGATTCTTCCCCTTCGCAATGCTCAGGGTCAGAATGACGATTATGTCCCAGTCTGTTGACCGGGTAATCCAGACTTGCCGCATGACTGGATTCCCGCTAAAAGATTGCGGGAATGACTATCATGGATGCGCATAATAAACCAGTCTTATAAAATTCTTTCCCGACTTTCTCAGGCCCGTGGACCAAACAGCATAACCAACCTTTTGAAACGCCTTCAGAGAAGCAACATTATCTTCTATTATATCGGCGAATATCTCTCCCATATCCGGCCTTTGGGCCAAGAAAAACTCCGTAACTTTTCTTATTATAATATGCCCCAGCCCTTTTCCGAAAAAATCCGGATTCAAGTTGATATTTATTTCGGCGCAGACTCCCGTTACTTTAAACCTGACCTGCCCTAATGGCATATTCTTTTCATCTTCGGCGATATACATATACGTGTCTTTATCTTTTATCGCCTTCTTGAACCATTCTTTATGCTCTGTTAAAGAAATCTCCCTATCTTCAAAACACCAATGTCTCACGTCCGGATGATTTCTCCATATCAAAAGATTTTGGCAATCATCTTCTTTAACCGGCCTTATCGTTATGCCGCCAGTAAACATTCAGCTATCCTCTTTACGCCCAAACCGTCGACAGACAATCTAACCGCTTTAGACCTTTTAACCCTTTTTTCTCTCGAACTTAATTTTTTAATGGCGCCGCCTAATTTATCGAAAATCCCGCTCTCATTAAACCATCCGGCATACTCAATCAGGCCCATATCCGCGAATGACTTCAAATTTAATCTCTGATTTTCCGCGAAACATATTCCTATAGCGGGCAAACCCACCCTGGCTAACTCGTATAGCGTCTGCCCGCCTGCCGAAAGACAGACATCGCACCTTAACATTAAATTCCGCATCTTTAAGGCCGTCAATCCTGAATACGCCTTAAAATTCGAAGCCGGCTTAAAGTCCCGCGGGCCATTGATTATATGATACGTAAGATTGGGAAAATTTCCGGAGAGGAAATTCATCAATCTTTTAATAAAATTATTGCGCTCTATTCCGCCGAAAGTTACAAGGACATCTTCTATTTTACGCTTTATTGGTTTTCGCGGAACTTTCCAGAACTCCCGCCGCAATATTATATAATCGCCTCCTAATAAATATTTAGGTTTGGTTTCTTGAGTAAACCAATGGTTAAGCCTGCCGCCAAACATTGAAGGATTCACCACTATATCAACCGGATAATTCATTCTATTGTAATCATCTAGAGCGGCAATACAAGGCTTAGGCCCTGATTTTATCTTTGCGAGACGCGAATAAAATGAAAGAGGCGCGATATATGAATCGATAATGATCACATCCGCTCCCTCCGCCAAAGTAATAGCTTCCCTTGGGCGCTTAGGCCAATCTAAATTCACATAAACAACATTCTGCAATTTAAGGAATTCGCCGGCGCTCTCGTCCCCTTTGATTATAAAATTTGCCTTAATTCCAGGCTTGACCGCTTTTATGCCCTGCGCCAGCGCGATACAACGACTCAGGTGACCAAAGCCGCAATTCTTGCCCCCTTCAGTCAAAATAATGATTTTCATCGAACGCGCCCGCGTTTATCAAGATAAAAATTCACCAGATCCAAATCGTCTTTGTCATCGACTTCGAGCGAATATATTCTTTCCTGAATAACGCCAACTACCCTATCTCCCATAAAAACATGAACGCCTTTCTTTCCCTCGGTCCCCATAAGCGTTTCTGTCCTCATAGCGACAATAGCCCCGTCGAGCAAATACAACGGCTCTATATCCTGCCTCCTGTAACTTTTAATTCCGGGCAAAAGAGGAGACAAAAAACCGGCTTTATTCATAGTCTTCATCCATTGCGGAAGCTGATTTACCGCGTATACCGTAACCGCTGAATCGGCGCGGCTGGATAAAAGTTTATTTATAACAATATCTATTTGCCCGCTTTTGCGGATAGGGACGTTGGCTTGCAGCAAAACCACTATTTCAGGCGAATAATTATAATTTCTCTCGAGATGCCTGATAGCGTGCCTTAAAGCCTCTTCTATCGGCGCTGAGTCGGTGGAGTATTTCTTGGGCCTTTCGATGACCTGTATGCCATAGCCAAAAGCCGCCTTTTTTATCTTATTATCATCGGTTGAGACTGTTATTCTATTAACCAGTTTTGAGCCTAAAGCCGCCTCGATAGTGTAGCCGATAAGAGGCTTGCCGCAAACAGGAATTATATTCTTATCCTTAAGGCCTTTGCTGCCTCCGCGGGCAGGGATAACGCATAAAATATTCACCCCGTTAGAAATTCCTCCAAAGATAATTTAAAACTGATAATGTTGATATTTAAGTCCAAAATAATTTTATCTGGCATCGTCCGGCAGTTAAAATTTCTAATGGGGTTCATTCGACAACTCCTGCGTGCCTCACTTTATTCCATGCCTTCAATTCATCTATCATATTTTCCTGAATCCTATATAACTCTTCATTTGAAAAATCCGTAAAATTCACCCTTATCTTCTCTCCTTGTTCGCCAAGTCCCAACAAATACTCCTCTTCATTCTTTATCCTTCCTTCTCTGAGCGCCATATCGTAAAGCTCGGTTCCGGGATAAGGCGTAAGGAAAAATATCACTTCGGGAGAGAGGTCTAACTCCCTGCAAAAATCCATCGTCTCCTGAATGGTCTCTTTGTTTTCGCCGGGGTATCCGATCATAAATGAGCAGTCGGCCCATCCGATATATTTCTTAGCAAGACGGACGGCATTCTTTGCCTGCTCGACCGTTACCCCTTTCCTTATAAAATCCAATATCTTCTGGCTACCGCTCTCTATGCCATATCCCACTAAAACACAACCGGCCCCGGCCATAGACGAAAGAAGCTTTTCGGTCATCAAGTTAACTCTTCCTGCGCAACCCCAGGTTATCTTCTGGCCAATATCTTCGCTTAATGACTTTATGGATTCGCAAAACTTGTGGACGAAATCTTTATCCATCACAAATTCATCATCAATAAAATGAAAATAAGGGACTTTATACCTGTCGTAAAGAATCCTTATTTCGTCAATAACATTCTCCGGCGACCGATGGCGATACTTTTGGCCCATAAAATCATGATAACAATATATGCATCTATATGGGCAGCCTCTGGTTGCAAAAAGATTCATTGAAAGCGGGGCTGTGCTGCCGCCGGAACCGTCAATCCATTTATTCCTGTTGGGGGCGCCAACGGGATTCTTTAAATACACATCCATAGGAAACAGATCCCACGCCGGAAGCGGCAAGGCGTCTAAATCCTTTATTGCCTGACGTTTTTCAGTTTGAAATATTTTACCAAGAGCGTTTCTATACCAGATTCCCTTAACTTTCGAAAGGTCCTCTTTTTTATCCAAGGCGCCCATAAGTTCTTCAACAGTCTCTTCTCCCTCGCCAACGCAAACAATATCGGCGGGGTTCTTCTCAAGCATAATCCTCGGGATTGAAGAGCCGACACTGCCTCCTATAATTATCTTCTTATCGGGATGATATTTTTTCAGGGATTCGATCAGCCATTTTACATACCTATACACGGTAACTATTCCGCCGATCCCTGCGACGTCAAAATCGGCCCGCCTGATTCTCTCCTCAACCTCTTCTTTGCTGAACCGGCAGGCATTTATGTCCAATACCTCAACCTGATGGCCATCCCTAAGCAATACCGCCGCTATATACCCAAGCCCGACTGGAAAAACATTAGGTTTGGCCCATTCTCTTATTGGAGGATTAATTAAGAGAACTTTCATTCTTGCGCCTCAACCCCCATCGCTTTGCAGTATTTGTTAAAATCGCTAACTATGGGATGACCCCACAAAAGGTATTCGCCAAATGTCTCGTAAAGCGATCGATCTTTCAGTAAGTCGCATGCGGCTTTATAATAACTATTCTCTCCCGCAGCCGCGTCTTTATTTATATATCCCAATATTATATGCGCCATAACGTGTTCGGGCAGTTTTAATATAAGATCTTCCAGGAATTCCCGCATCTTTTCGCTACCCTTAGGATAGTTAAAGAGATAACTATTCAGGAAGTTTATCTCGATATTTACGTCATATACCATCTTTCGAAGCGTCTTATAATCCCATTCCCCAGATTTAGATAGATTACATCTCTGATAATCGAATTCGCCAAGCCTGTCTTCATCAAAAGTCAAATATCCGGCCTTATGCGCCTCTTCAAATAATTTCGTCGCCGGATATACTCTGACTACTGAAAATAGGGAATGTCCGTTTAACTCGCGCGCGAGATCGAAGGTGCTGTTTATCTGCTCGAGTGTTTCGCCTGGAAATCCCACCATCCAGGTTAGTTGAAGCTTCATGCCTTTCGATTTTATCTTTTTAACCATCTTCCTTAAATAATCGAGATCGACCGCCTTATTTATGCGCCGGCGGATCTCTTGAGAGCCGGACTCAACAGCAATTGTCACAGAATCCATTCCCGCTTCAGCCATTAGATCGATCAACTCTTCATCGATATGTTTTACTGAAAAATTAGAAATGTTTATCTTTAAATTTAGCCTGGTCTCTATAAACTTCTTGAGAAAAGACGAGAACCGCTCTTTGGAAAAAGACAGATTATCATCAATAAAATGCGCGCTCTTAATAGAGAACCTTTTCTTTGCATCAAGCATTTCCTTTATTAGGTTGTCTACGGATTTATAACGGACCTTTCTGCCCCACGACATATAGGAACAACAATACGTGCAGGCATAAGGGCAGCCTCTGCTGCCTTCTATTGGGAGTATTCTATCGCCGCTATTCTTTAAATACTTATCTATATTCAGGTATTCCCATGAGGGCATAGGCAAATCATTAAGATCAAGAAAATTGCTCCCCTTAGGCGATATTTCTATTCTGCCATCCTCATGCCGGTAACCATAGCCCTCGAATGGAAACCTCTTCTCGAAATCTTCATCTTTGTGCCCGTTATACCTGTTAAGAATATGCATAAACGCGGCCTCGCCTTCGCCTATAACAACGGAATCTACAGCATGTCCCTTCAAGCATCTCTCTGGAAAAATAGTAGGATAACCGCCCCCCACTATTATTTTAGCATCGGGATGATATTTTCTTGACAGTTTAACGGCCATATCAACCCATTTGATATCAAATATGAAAGTGGCTGATATCGCCAAAACATCGTAGTCATTGTTCTTTATGCTCTCGGCCAACAATTCCGGATACAGAGAGGTGTCTATGCTTACATTTGGCTCGGAATATCCCTCTATATTCACGTCAATAGCCTTAATCTTATAATCCAATGTCTTATACCTATCCACAAAAGCGCATAATGCCGCTAAAGCTAAGGAAGGCCACGGCCTAAAAGTCGATTTTGCCCTGAAATCTTCCTTCTCCTTTGGAGTATCGGGATAAGGACAAAACGGCACTTTCAGCAGGAGGACAGATTTAAAATTTTTCGCGTTATTGTTCACGTTCAAACTAATGCCTTTTTAAGTTTCTCTATTACAAAAAATAATTTGGGATTACTTAAACTAAAAAATATCGGTAACGTAATAGCTTTTTCATAGTATCCCTCCGCCTTTGGGTAATCGCCTTTTTTGTAATTCAAATGCCGCGCATAATATGGCTGTAAATGCACAGGGATATAGTGCACCTGCGCGCCAATACCTTCTTTCCGCAATCTATCAAACACAGTTCTTCTTCTTTTGCTATCTTTCAATTGTATACAATAAAGATGCCAGGCAGACCTTACATAAGATTTTTCCTGCGGTAAAATTATCTCATCCACAGATAACAATTTTTTACCGTAGATATCGGCAATCTCTCTTCTTCTCTCAATAAATCTCTCGAGTTTTTTTAACTGGCTTGCGCCTAAGGCGCACTGAAAATCCGTTATCCGGTAATTAAATCCCAAAAGATGCTGCTCATAATACCAAGAGCCATCATTTTTTTCGAGCTTGGCAGCTTCTTTTGTTATCCCATGGTTTCGCAAAATCAAAAGTTTTTCATATAAATCTTTGCTATTGGTGAGAACTGCGCCGCCTTCCCCCGTCGTGATATGCTTTACGGGATGAAAGCTTAAGATAGTCATATCCGAATATTTGCATGAGCCGATCTTTGAGTTCTTGTATTTCGCGCCCAAAGCGTGCGCCGCGTCCTCAATCACAGCCAACCCGCGCTCTTTTGCAAGTCTGCCAATTTCCTCCAAATCGCATGGATGTCCGGCAAAATGAACGGGTATTATCGCCTTTGTTCTTTCGGTAATCTTTTTCTTTACCTCGTCTGGATCGATATTTACGGTATCCCGCTGTATATCGGCAAAAACCGGCCTTCCGCCGCAATACAAGACACAATTCGCCGATGCGACAAAAGTTATCGGCGAAGTTATAACTTCATCTCCCGTTTTTATCCCGGCGGCCAAGCAAGCAATATGCAACGCCGCTGTCCCGCTCGAAACGGCTACGGCGTATTTGGCCCGCGTGTATTTACAAAGGGCTTCTTCAAATTCTTTTATCTTTGGGCCTTGAGTAATCCAATCCGAGCTCAATACTCTAACAACCTCTCTGATATCGGATTTGTCAATAAACTGGCGCCCGTACGGAATCCGCCTCATATGACCTCTGCCATCTTTCTTAACTCCGCGGCCGTAAGCCAATTGTCATTCTTGTCGCTGGCGTACCTAAAATCGCCGGATAGAGGCTTGCCGTCTTTTAAATGCTCGCCTTTCCAAAAAGAGTGCTCGGGTTCAATAACGTAAAAATCATCGAATTCAAGGGTATGTCTTGCCTCGTCTTCCGTCAAAAGGCACTCATGTATCTTCTCGCCCGGCCTGATCCCCACAAACTCGGTCCCGCATTCCGGCGCCAACGCCTGCTTGAGATCGGTTATCTTCATACTGGGTATCTTGGGAATAAATACTTCTCCGCCACGCATAATTCCGACACACTTGATAACGAATTCGGCTCCCTGCTCCAATGTAAGCCAGAAGCGGGTCATTCTTTCATCGGTTATGCTTATCTTGCCGCCGGCTTTCTGCTTCTTGAATAACGGTATAACGCTGCCCCTGCTTCCGACGACATTTCCGTAACGCACGCAGGACATCTTGGTTTGCCTGTCAGGGCCGACATAGGCATTGGCGGCGATAAATAATTTTTCCATGCACATCTTGGTAGCGCCGTACAAATTAACGGGATTGACCGCCTTATCCGAGCTAAGCGCGAATACTTTTTTTACATTATGATCCAGCGCCGCCTCAATTATATTTTGCGCGCCTAAGATATTGGTCTTAACAGCTTCAAACGGGTTATACTCGCATAAAGGCACTTGTTTTAAAGCGGCGGCGTGAATAACCACGTCCACCCCTTCCATTGCCCGCCGAAGCCTATCCTTATCTCTTATGTCTCCGATAAAAAATCTCAAATGCTCATCGTCGTTAAACTTCTTCTCCATCTCCCACTGCTTTAACTCATCGCGGCTAAATATCCTTATGGTCTTCGGGAAATATTTCTTGAGCATTATCTCGGTGAACTTCTGCCCAAATGAGCCTGTTCCGCCTGTTAATAGAATAATCTTATCTTTCCAATCCATATGTTACTCCTTGTTTTTTGCCCATTTTTGCGAATATAAATTATTTGCGTAATCAATAACCTCTCTTCTTCTTATTCCTTTCCTGAAACCCTCGAGGAGCCATCTCATATAAGAACCCGAACGCTCGCCCGCTTTTCCATCGCGGAAAGGATCGATCATATCCATATAAGACGACCAATCGCCAAGATCCGGTTCGTTCTTCGGGTCATCTTTATACCTCTTCAAGGCAGCCACCAACCGAACGGCGCTTGAGAAGATTATCTTTTCGCTGCCCCATTTATAAAAATGATGGGACTTAAGCCCTGTCAAATCGCAATGAATGCCGCGGCATCCCGCAAGGGCGGATTCGGTAACACTTGTGGATATGCCTATGCCTACAGCGAAGTCTGAAAATCTTGAAACTTCCGTCGGTAATTTATTCTCTTCTACTATCAGGCATCTTCCAGCCTCTTGCGCTTTCTTAATAAGCTCCCTAATATCATCCAGCTTATCGAGAACCAGCCTCTTCTTCGACTTTATAAGAATGGCGGTTTCTCTATCCTCAAGCGCCCAATTCAGGAAAACTTCATAAAATTCTTTAATCAAGGGCGTTGAAATGGGATTACTCATACCGCCGTGAACGTTATCGAACAGCGTAACCACAATTTTGATGCCTTCAGCTCTCAAGGCATCAACACGATTTTTGATATCGCCCGAAGCGCTCTTGTAAATAACATCGAAGGAATAACCGGTTATCACGTTCGCCAATAGAGGGTCAAGGTTCTGATTAAAGTAATCTCTCGATCTGTCGCTCCAGGTAAACAATATATTCTTCGGATGACTGCCAAGCAATGAACCGGCAGGATAAGACAATTCCGACCTTTGATGTCCGCATAGAAAACCGCCTTTGTCGCCAGCTATCTCGAAAGCGATATTTTGGGCGATAGTTTCGGGCAACCTCTCGTCCTTGACAAACATAAGCTTCACGTTAAATTCTCTTATAAACGACCTCCAGTAAGAGACGTCTTTTATCAGTCTCTTTCCGACAATATGAATCCACTCCTCCAGCGGGCTCTTCGGATTATTCTTCAGGCGCGTTTCCATATAAAACTTCTTCGGATACCACACAGGCGCCTTAATATCAGAAAAAACCTTTCCCAGGCAAACCCATCTAAAACCAAATATCTCGATCAAGTTAATTACACGCCTGTAAATATGGAATTTCGCGCCGTCCGAGAACAGAAAGAATATCAAGATGTCGCTTGGAGATATCCCGCTGTCTTTAAAACAAAAGATATACG